>JAAEPF010000061.1 GCA_024222295.1 Actinomycetes bacterium | reverse complement strand
CGCCGGCAGGTCCATCTCGCGCAGGAACCGCCTGCCGACATCCTCCGCGCCGTCCGCCAAAGGGCCCTCGACCCAGGGTGGGTGCCAGGACAAGTGCTTCACAGTACTCTGCAACTTCTTAGACTCATAGGACCAATGCATCGTGGTCGAGGGCACGTCGCGCCCAACGTTCGCCAGCTGACCCACCAGGATCCGCACACGGTCCTCGCTCTCCAAGATCTGCCTGAGCCCACCCTTGGTCATCACACTCGGGCCCTGCACCGCGAGCCCCGCCCGCCTGTACATGGTCCGATACACGCCGAAGCCCTTCGCCCGTGCCTCGTTCAGGAGCAGCACGTTCACCATAGCCCACATCACGCGCTGCCCACGCGGACCACCAACGAACTGCCCGGTGCGGTAGCGCATCAGGTGCTGCACCCACTCCTGCACGGAGACCCGGCGAGGGCGGTCCTCGAAGAGGTCGCCGATGCCCATCGGGAACTCCAACGGGAACGCCCTCGCGAAGCGACCGACAGAACGCGCCGGGATCGGGTCGTCACTCTGGCCAGGCCACCCGTAAATCATCCGCTCCCCCGTCCGCGCGACCTCCTCGTCCTCGTCAAACTCCGGCAAATTCTCCTCCACGCACCCCGTATCCTTGTCCTGAGCAGCTCCCACGAACCTGCCGGCCATGGCCAACTCCAGCATCACATCGTCCAGGACCGCCTCCGGAGTCACGCCCCCGTCTGGGTCAGAGAACGGCCCCCCGACCCGCGGCCCGATCCAGTCCACGAGGAAATCGACGCGCACGCACTCCACGGGCACCCGATCCCTCTGCACGGCCACCACTGTGCTCTCCCCCCGCGCCGCGTCCAGCAAGCGCCCGAACAGGTCCTCCGTCGTCTCGTCATCACCAAACTTCAGCCCCTCCAAATGGCCCTCCGCCTCCGGCTGCAGCCCCGCCCACCATCGCTGCACAGCCCCGCCGTACCTGAACTGCGCCTTCTCGAGCCAAGCACTGAACACATCGTGATCGACGGCCATGGCCTCGTCTCCGTCCCCGACATCGAACTGGTCCTCATCTGCCTCCATCGCACCACCGTCGCCCGCGGCGTCCTGGCCGCCCTGGTCGCCACGCTGTGCGCCGTCGCCGTCGCGGACTCTCGCCCCTCGCTGAGCCTCATCACGCGGCCCCACGAAATGCACGTCGAAACCCGCGGCAATGAACTGCCGCGGCGTGACGACGTCGACGCCACACGGAACAGTATCCCTGGCAATGGCCTCCGCCCGAGTCACCGGCCCCGGCCCCTCGGCTTCCCCCGCCTCGTCCCCCGACAGCACGGCGCCGTCGTCGCTCTCCTTCGGCGCATAGCACCGGATGAGGTCGTCGTCCGGCAGCACATCAAACAGGCGCGGGTCGTAGTACTTGTGCATGGGCTCATTCGCAGTGCCGCCCAGGCGCCAGGGCCCGTACGTGCCGGCGAACGCGCACAGCGCCCGCAGCAGGTGCCCACAGTAGCGCCAGCGCACGTGCAGGCCCTCGACCACCTCCTTCCCGAAACCAACGTTCCGCCGCAGCATCAGACTGAAGGGCACCTTCCTCGGGTGCCAGGGCAGCAT
>JAAEPF010000060.1 GCA_024222295.1 Actinomycetes bacterium | reverse complement strand
GCCTCGGAGTGGTTGGGTTGGCGCGCGCAGATGGACTTCGACGAGGGCCTGAAGCGCACCATCGCCTGGTATCGGGAGCATCCTCTGCCCGTGGTCGCGCCCACCTGGTAGTTCAGCCGAGCTCCGGCTCAGCCCTTCCGGGCTTCGCCATCACCAGCAGTCCTCCATTGAAGGGGCCTCCGCCCCCTACGGCCATTGGCGCTGCGCGCCGCAGGCCTACCCCGGGTCGGGGTCGAACCCCGACGCCCCACTAGAGACGAGATCAGAAAATCGCTCCTGGGGGATCGACGTGGGAGATCCCCCATGATCTCATCCACTTGGGAGGTGAGTCATGAGCGACGACTGGGTCCAAGAGCTGTCCGTCGAAGAGGAAGCGGTGCTTCGCCTCTGCAAGAAGCAGCCTCTGTGGCGCTTCCTGCGGGAGCAGCGGACGGCGCTCTTCAACGAGCCCGTCAAGGCGTCGTTGGTCGCCATGTACAGCGACTCGCCTCGGGGCCGACCGCCGAAGAACGTGGAGCAGAAGGCGTTGGCGATGCTGCTTCAGGTCGCTTTCAGCGCCCCTGACCATGAGGTCCCCACGCTCACAGCCGTGGACAAGCGCTGGCAAGTGGTCCTTGGCTGTCTCGGTGACTCCGGGACACTCCTGAGCCAGGGGACGGTCCACGACTTCCGGACGCGCGCAATCTCGGCTGGTTTCGCCTCGGTTCTGCTGGAGAGAACCGTGGCCCTCGCCAGGGAGAAGAAGGGCTTCAGTCACACCCGGCTGCGAGCCCTCATTGATTCGAGCCCACTGCTTGGCGCGGGGCGCGTCGAGGACACCTTCAACCTCATTGGCCGAGGCATCTCCCACCTCGCCAAGACAGCGGCCGCGGAGTTGGACAAGAGCGTCGAGGAGGTCATCGATGAGGCTGGGGTGCCGCTCGTCTCGCACTCGAGCGTCAAGGCTTGGCTCGACTTTGACTGGTCGGACAAGCCCGCTCGCGCCGACGCACTCCAGCAACTCATCGGTCAGTTCGAGGCGCTGTGCAACTGGCTCGAGAGCACGTTGGGCGCACAGGAGATGAAGAAGCCGCCCATCGGCGAGCACATCGCGCAAGTCGAGCGGCTCATGGAGCAAGATCTCGAGCCAGACCCGAACGATCCCAGCGGGACGCGACGCCAGGTGCGTAGAGGGACGACGAAGAACCGCCAGATCAGCCTGTCGGATGGCGACATGCGCCATGGTCGCAAGTCCAAGACGAAGGCCTTCAACGGCTACAAGCGCCATGTCGTAGTCGACGCCGACATCCCGGGCCTCGTCCATGCGACGGAGGTCGTCGCTGCAAACGTGCCGGAGCATGAACCGCTGGCTCGACTCCTACGCAGCGTGGAGGCCGCTGGCGCAGAACTCGTCGAAGTTCAGGTCGACCGAGGATATATCCCCTCTGCGGATCTGATGGCCCGCCGCCGTGCGGGACTACGGGTGCTCAGCAAGGCGCCCACGCTCAGGAACGGCGAGCTGTTCACGAAGAACGACTTCACCGTGGACCTGGATAACGGGACGATCACGTGTCCGGCCGGAAGCACTGTCAAGGCCAAGGGCACGAAGACCGGGGTGACGACCTTCCCCGCCGCGACTTGCGCCGCCTGTTCCAAACGGGGGCAGTGCACGACATCAAACAAGGGCCGTTCGATTCGACTGCATCCCGAGGAGGCGTTTCACCAGCAGCTACGCGCGGAACTGGCCACCAGCAAGGGTCGCCAGAGCGCCCGTGAGCGCGTTCAGGTCGAGCACGCACTCGCTCGCGTCGGTCAGATCCAAGGTCGCCGTGCGAGATTCAAGGGATTGAAGAAGAATCAGTTCGACCTCCAACGCACGGCCATCATCAACAACTGCTACGTGCTGATGCCGCTAATGGCCGCTGCCTAATTTCCGGTCAGGTCTCTAGGGGGGGTGTCGGGCATTGGCCCGACTCAGGGGTAGCCATGTCGCCACGGAGTGGCGGCGTGGCGTAGGGGCGGAGGGGCCCCTTCAGCAAGAAACAGCTGGCGCTCGCGAGGCCCCGAAGGGGACGAGCGAGCGCTAGCCTCCGCGCCTACATGCCGGCG
>JAAEPF010000059.1 GCA_024222295.1 Actinomycetes bacterium | reverse complement strand
GATCGACTACAGCATCCGCGACGGCACGCTCTCGACCACCCGGGACCTGGTGGTGACCACGACCGACACGACCCTGGACGCCATCCTGGGGGCCTACGGCGTGACGAGCGAGGAGTTCATCGACGCCGAGAGCACCCAGTACAGCCGGACCGGACAGGTGCCGATCTTCACGGGCGGAGGCCACGTCGAGTTGCCCTTCGACGAGTGGGTGCTGCGGTCGGGGCTGTACTACGCACCGGAGTCGACGCCGGACGAGTTCGTCGCGCCGAACAACCTCGACTTCGCGAACTGGAACCCACGGCTCGCGGCGCTCTACGACGCGGGCGGGCGCGTGCTGCTGGGCATGTCGGCCGACGCCTGGCTCAACGAGACGCGGGTGGTCACCACCGACTCCCACTCCGAGCTCAACGACCCGCAGTCCGGGCTGAAGCAGCCCAACGGCAACGGCACCTACGCGCTGACGCTCTACCGCTTCGGCATGACGCTGGTGATCCGATGATCGCGCTGTGGTCGGTCGCATGGGCCTTCGCGCCGCCCAGTGGGCTGCACGTGCCGCAGTGGGGCGGGCCGCTCGCGAGCGTGGCCGAGCCGGGGG
>JAAEPF010000058.1 GCA_024222295.1 Actinomycetes bacterium | reverse complement strand
CGGTAGGTGCCGCGAAGAGCGACATGAAGCGGGGCATGAAGGCCCGCTGGAAGGACCACAAAGGCCGTCGCGGCGAGGCTGTCGGGATGGCAGAGCGCGCTCTGATCGACAAGTGGCACCGGGAAAAGGAAAGCAGGGAGGCTCATCACTCCGATCGTGTGGTGCCTCCGGGGCGCGAGGAGCGCGCCGCCAGGCACGGACGCATGACGCATCATGTGGCCCGGCACCATCGCGATCTCTACGATCGACACCACCAGACCCTGGGTGATCGAGTGCGGGAGTCGGCGGGCATGGCAGCCTACGACGACACCCACCGCCGCCGGGGGCGTCGCCGCTAGATGTACAATCAGATCTCACTCGCTGATTTGATCGTGCGGTGCCGCCAGCGCGCCGACATGCTCAACACGCAATTCTGCACGGATGCGGAGATCACCTCCTATCTGACAGAGTCGCTCGGCGAGCTATACGATCTGATCATCCAGAATGCGGGAAATGAGTTTTTCTTGCGGCGGGCGTGGATCGAGGAGACCGCGCCCGCCGTTGCTCCCAACGCATCTCCCAATGGCTACATGGTGCGCGATTCCCAGGACGGCACCTACGCGGTCCTACCTCCGGATTTCTATCGGCTGCTCGGTGTCGAGGCTCATTTCGGAGACGATGCGCCCTGGTTAATGCGGCCCTACACCTTCACGCAGCGCTACATGAATTCGCCCCGCGACGGCTCGTTTATGAAAGGGATGGATCTGCGCTATCGGCTCGGCGGAGCGATCAATACGCGCGCCGACCTGGACCCGCTCAATGTGGGCCAGCTCGGCAACGTGCCGATGGTAGATCCAACGATTCCCGCGGGCGGAGCGACCTGGCTGCACGAGCAGCGCTTGTATTTCACTCCTACGCCGCCGACTCTGATCGGTGAGAATTCCCGGATGATCAGCGTCTGGTATATCCCTCTGCCGCCGCGTTTCGTGGAGCCCAATCCGCTGGAGCCCCAGGTGATTCCCGGATTTGCCCACTGGGACGAATACATGGTCGTGGACGTCGCCGCGCGCATGCTCGACAAGGAAGAGTCCAGCACAGAGGCTCTCATCCTCCACAAGGCACAGATCACGCAGCGGCTGCTTGCGAATATCCCCGATCGAGAGGCTGAATTTCCCGAGAAGGTCCAGGACACACTCTCGGGATATCAGGTGCGCGCCTATCCCTATTATTTCCCCCAGTACTGGCCGAATTTCTGGAACTACTGATGAGTTCTCGCCTCAATCGATTGATGCCGTATCCCGCTCTGGGCCCGCTCTCCGCGCGCATCCAGGATGCGACGCAGGACGCGCTCGATGCAGGGGAGCGTAGCTCTCTGGGTCCAGCCTCCCGGAACGGTGCAGCGCAGGCGAGCAACGGCAATCAGACAGAGAGCCGTTCGATCCCGGAGAACACCCCGACACTCATTGCGCATAAATTGGGCCGCAAATACCGCGGCTGGAATGTGGCGCTCAAGAACGCGGGCGAGAGTTTTTACTGTCCCCGAGGGGAGGTCTACGATCGGGCGAAATTTATTTGCGTGCAGTGGGGCGATGGCACGGTCAGCGGAGATCCTCCGATCGATGCCGAGTTCTGGGTGTATTGATGCCGCTGCAGAAATTCCCGGTGGAGGTGCCTCTGGGCGGGGCGGTGGACGAGGGCAACGTCCCGGAGATCGTGCAGCCTCCGCGCATCCTGGAGGCCCGCGACTGCGCGAGTCTCACGGGCGGGGCGTATGAAAAGCGCGACGGCTACCAGGCGGAGCTGGTGGCCCCGGCGGGGACGATCGCGATCTCGCACGGGAACGCTGCGACGACGACGATCCAGGAGACGTCGCTGGCAGTGTTCCCCGACGACGGGAGCGCCCCGAGCCCGAGCTTCCCCTCGCCGGTGACGGGTCGTCCTGTCCACGCGTATTTCCCGACCGAGGGAGATGCGGTGAAACAGCATGGAGACCACGCGACGATGGCGGTGTCGGGAGTCGAGCGCACGCTGGCCTGCTGGAACGTCGATCCCGCCGGCGGCTATCAACTGCAGGTGGATTACACCGGCGCGGCGACAAACCCGGCGACTCCGACGAGCTGCATGTGGCGAGACAATTTGAGTGCGTCTCCTGCGCTGCCCAGCTCCTCCGGGTATCAAATCGAGGGAGCGTGGTATGCCATGTTTGATGGCTCCACGCAGAAGGGCCCTGAGCGTCCCTACGCCCCTCTGCCGGGGGTGGCTCCCGCACCTGACCGACCCGTCGGATTCCCTCGTGTGAGGGCAGACGACGCGGCTACGCAGCCCCTGCAGGCGTTCTGGAGCTGCGTCGCCATCGGGTACGAGTTGGATCGTTCGGTCGGGGTGGGCGCTCTGGATCGAGGGGAGGGATTCGTCCTCTCTGGGCAGCCTGCTCCGGGCGGGCTGGATGCCCGGGACATCCTGAACCAGCGCCCGAATGCGTCCAACGATTACGGCGCGCTGCCGATCGCTCCCGGCTGCCAGCTCGTGGTGCATGACACCGACGGGAATTATGTGGCCACGGCGACCACGGAGGACGGCAGCCCGGGCGCGGGCGCGGATCTGCTCCCTGCGCTGGAGCTGCTCCTGGTGCCAGGCGAGGGAGTCTATACCCTGCATCCGCGTCTTGTGGGCGGAGTGGTCGGTGGCGCAGTGGTGCGAAAATGGCAATTCACCGGTGGTCAGATCATCCCGGATCCGACCAACCCGGTGTTGGATTTGCCCCCGATCGTCCCGCCTCCCAATGATCGCACATGGCCCGCCGGCCTCCACGATACCGGCAGTACGTTAATGATCACCTGGGACACCACGGTGCTCTCGATGCGGACGTATGATTTCGGGTTTATCGCCGACCGCCCGACGACGCAGTTTGGATTTCCGGCAGACGTGCAGGCCGCGCAGCAGCTCACGGGCTCCAGCAGAACATTCGCGCGGCAGTCGCGGAATACCACCGGAGGGGCCTCCTTCGCCTCGGCCACGAATCTGACCCGGGGGATCTGGGCCGGGTCGTTTCTCGCCCCCGTGGGTGACGGGACGTACTGGGTCGGCATCCAGATCGTGAGCGGCGATGGCACGAGCAACGGCTTGACCGCGACCCCGCGGCAATTCCCGATGATATTCTCCTCTGCGATCGTTCACGCTCTGGTGGATGTCGGCGGGAATGTGGTGGCGAATTCGATCGGTGTGATGCCAGGTAGCGCGATCGGATCGCAGGGGTTGGAGGTCGATGGCGTCGGGGCATGCGTGGGCATCTATGCCTGCGCGCCGGGCGACTCGCGGACCGCGCAGGCGCAGATATGCGGCCAGGCATTCGTGGACATTCCGACGTCCACCTACCTCCTGATCGCGCGGCGGGAGATACCAGAGCTCGCAGATGTCCCTCTGCCCATCGGCATGACTTCGCCCGATGTGAGCGCAGCGAACCAGGCGGTGACCATTCTGCAGGCCGAGCCCCAGGGCCACGCACTCGGGACCTATCAGATCAATCCCTTCCAGGTGCGCACGAATCTATTTGTAGGGGCGGATGGGCAGCTATCGGCGATGACCTTCGAGCGCGGAGCGCCCAGCAGTTTCCGCACGGATGATCTCGGAGACGGTCTGGAGGCGCAGACGCGGGTGGGCGGCGATGCCTCTCGGGCACGGCCTCGGGTGACCTGGGTCGGCGGGACGCCGGACATCGGTCTGACCCGCGCGGGCGACTATTTGATGTCTGACGGGGCGCAGCCCGTGAGCAGCGGCGGGCCCCAGGCTCCCGCCGCTGGCTGGGGGCCGCAACTGATCACCGACTGCCCCGTGCTGACCACGCTCCCGGGGGAGGCTGATCCCGGCATGTTTTCGCCGGATCCTCTCACGCAGACCGAGCTGGCGACTCCGAACGTGATCGGCACCGCGGCGAGCTATGCCGGGCATGCGGTGACATACGACGAGTCCGGAGGACAGCGGCGCACGGTGCCCTCGCAGGCGGGCGCGAATCTGTTTTTCGTGGTGAGTGTCTCCCCTGCATCCGGGAACGAATACAACGGGTATCTCTGCGCGGTTTACCCCCTGCCCTATCCCCTGCTCGGTCTGGCGAATTCGGAGCGGGCGCTCGGGGAGATTTATCTCGGGGGCGCAGATGACGCCAGCGACCCCCAGCAGGTGGGACAGGTGGAGCTGTACCCCATCGGCTATTCGTTCTGGAACACGCAGATCTATGGGTTCGCCGCCACGCCGGGGGCGTCGCTCCGCACCCTGGGTGGATCGGAGGAAACGCTTTACGTCAGCTCCGGGGAGCTTGCGGCTGACGCTCCGGATCCGAGTCGGGCGGTTGCCGCGGCAAACTCTCGTCTCTGGAGCGTCTCGGCCATCAATCCTCGCCAGGCGCAGTACACAAAATTCCTTCGCCGCGGTTATGCGCCCGAGTGGAATGCCAACCTGACCGTCCGCGTTCCCGGCAGCGCGGATCCGCTGACCTCGGTCGGCATTCTGCCCGACGGTCGAGTGCTGCTCTTCTCCGCCACAGCGGTCTATTACACCTACGGCGAAGGGCCCTCGGACACGGGTCAGGGGGCCGGATTCGCGGAGCCTGCTCTGCTCACCGATACGGTGGGATGCGTGAACAAGCACTCGATCGTGTTTGGCGAGTTTGGCTGTTTGTTTCGCGGCGAGCGCGGGTTTTACCTGGTGGACCGGGCGCTGGCGCTGTCCTTCGTGGGTCTGCCCTACGAGGACACGACCCGGACGGGGCAGGTGCAGTCCACTGCGATCGACGGTTTGCGCAGCGAGGTCCTGTTTTTCACCGACGTCCCGGTGGCCCCGGCAGTGGCGACCTCTCGGGAGGTGTGGACGTTCAATTACTTGCGCCAGCAGTGGTCCACGTTTGCTCTGGCGTTCCCGACGATCGGCACAGCGGAGCGGGATGCGCGTCCTTTGACGCTGGATCCGGGGGGCAACGTGCGGGGGGTGACTACCACGCCTCCCGCGCTCTCTGCGCTCACCGATACGGGCCGGATGGGACTGCGTTCGGGGTGGCTTGCGATGGGTCGGATCCAGGGATTCGGACGTATGTGGGAGATCCAGATTGCCGGGGCTCAAGATCCCGCTTCGACGAGCGGGATGCAGATCGAGGTCATGTACGATTACGTGGACGCGGTGGCGGAGACATTTAACTACGATGTGCCCTCGGATGGTGCAGGTCGCATCCATTTACGCATTCGGCCTGCGCGGCAGAAATGCGAGGCGGTGAGCATCCGGTGCGTGGAGACCGCGCCAGTCCCGTCTGCGACGACGACCGGGTGGAGGGTGGACATGGTGACCCTACTGTGCGGCGTGAAGGCAGGTATCGACAAGCTCGCGACCACGGAGGCCAGCCCATGATCCGACTGGCCGCGGACATGGTGGAGCTGCAGGGTCTGGCAGCGGCGCAGGCCCGGCGGCAGCAGCCTGCCACTGGCATCGCGAGCCAGTGGTCGGCTGCGCACGCTGGCATGGGCCCCAGTCCGCTGGGTCCGCTGGCCCAGGCGAATCCCCTGTCCGGCGGTCTCGGTGGCGGGTCGCTGTCCCCGGTGGCAACCCCGCGGGCGGTGCAGCCCCAGGTGAGCAATGATGCCGAGGAGGTGGAGGCGGACACGAGTCCCGGGTGGGAGGAGCAAACCGCTGGCGCTCTGACCGGTGGCATGTCCGGCGCAGTGCTGGGCGCGAAACTAGGCACGGTGGTCCCCGGCATCGGGAACGCGATCGGGGCCATCGGTGGCGGAGCCCTCGGTGCATTGGGCGGTTGGCTCGGGGCGCGCGAATAGGAGCGACGAGAGATGGAATCTTCAGGACGCAGATCGCTAAAGAAATTCCTCCTTCGCCTCCAGGCGGAGGGGGTGGATCAGGATCGTTTGTCCGACGCAGGCCGCGCTTGGGCGCAGGATTATCGGCGCGGAGTGCGGGACGACGAGCAACTGGAGGTGACGGGTCGGCACGCCATCGAGGCGGGGTTCGAGCCCTCGCTGGAGGATCTCCAGGAGGTAGACTCCCCGGAGAGCCAGTGGCTTGATCTGGAGCAGCAGCAGTGGCTGGACCAGCAAACCGCGCCGCTCTCCTCGCCGGATCTGACGGGTGGCATCGGTGCCGACGATCTTCTGGAGTACATCGACAGCGAGGTGATTGCGGTGCCGGAGGTGGAGGAGATTGTGGCCCCGGTGGCGGCGGGCGCAACGGTCGCCGATCTCCCGGTCGATGCCACACGCGCGGATTTCACGCCCGAGGCGATGGCAGAGGCAGGGTGGGGTAACCAGGAGCGTGCGGCAGCGCTGGCTTCCGGTGGTGGACCCTCGCTGGATGATTTGCTCGATCCATCGTCTCCGGAAAATCAGCTACTCGATCG
>JAAEPF010000057.1 GCA_024222295.1 Actinomycetes bacterium | reverse complement strand
TGGCAGTACTGGCGTCGCTGCCGTCGATGCTGACGTCGGAGCCGCCGCTGGCAGTGGTGGCGTCGCTGCCGTCGATGCTACCGTCGGAGCCGGCGATGCTATCGATGCCGCCGTCGGAGCCTGTGAAACTGCGGGCGGAGCCGTCGTCGCTGCCGTCGATGCTGCTGTCGGAGCCGGCGATGCTAACGATGCTGACGTCGGAGCCGGCGATGCTAGCGATGCTGCCGTCGGCGCTGGCGATGCGAACGATGCTAACGGAGCTGCCGTCGGAGCCGTCATCGCTGCCGTTGATGCAGCCGTCGGAGTCGGCGAAGCTGTGGTCGTTGCTGCCGTCGATGCGAGCGTCGATGCTGACATTGGAGCCGGCGTCGGAGCAGCGTCGTCATGGTCGTCGTGGTCGTCGTCGTCGTCTCCTCCTCCTCCAGAGGGGCGGGGCGAGGGAGGGGGCGGGGATGGGGTCGAATCTGTGCCCCCCGCGGGCGTCGAGGCTGCCTGCAGTGCCGTCGTTAGAGCTGTTTTCAGTGCTGTCTGCGGTGCTGGGATGTGGTCCGTCATGGACGTGGGCGTGGGTGCTGCCGAGGACGATGCTGGCGTCGATATTGACGTCGATGCGGGCATTGGCACGGACGCTGGTGTGGACAAGGCGGACGGGTCATGGCATGGCAGGGCGGCCCCGCTGGTGTCAGGTGCGCCTGAAGACTGCACCCTCGCCAGCGGCCCTGGGCGAGGCGTCAGGACAGAGGATGTTGAAAGGCTCATCAATGCAGGTGCCGAGGACATGACATATCGTGGCATGGCGGCCCCAGCAGCCGAAGGTGCGCCTGAAGACTGCACCCTCGCTGGCGGGCACGGGCGAGGGGACAGGGCAGGTGATGACGGTGGGCTCGTCGGGGCTGGCGTCAATGCGGTCGGCAGTGCTGGTGTCGATGCTGGGGTCGATGCGACGACAAGCATGACGGCGGCGAAAATGGTGGCACGTTTGGGGCGGGCCAGACCCGCCGTGCCCTTGGAGCCGCAGGCGGTGCCGATGGCGCCGAAGATCATGCTGCCGACCTTGACGGCCCTTTTAGGGTGGGCTGGACCCGCCGTGCTGGTGGAGTCGACGATGTTGTTGACGACGCTCCTGGTGCCCGTGCCGATGGTGCGCAGGACCGCGTCGACGATGCCGAGAACGATGCCGAAAGTGGGGCCGAGGACGCACCCGAAGTTCAGCGGGGTAATGCCGGTGAAGGTGAGGGCGGTGCTGGCGAGGCCGCGGAAGCGCTCCCGGGGGGGGGTCGGGGTCCGGCTGCTTGTCGCGCACGGCGCGACGACGGCAGGCGTGGGAACAGCCCGACCGCTCTCAGCACCGTCTCCCTCAGCAGTCGGGAGCCCGACCCCCCCCCGATTACCTGGCCGTAGCGGGGTGGGCAAGTGCTGGACGAAGTCGTCGGTGTCGGCGTTAGTGCCGTGTGGGTGAGCGTGGTGGTCAGCTCGGTGCGCGCGCAGCTCAGCGCGCAGGTGGTACACGTCGTGCTCTAGAATGCGGAGATCTTCGTGAAGATTCGCTCGAAGCACGCGTGGGGCGTGGCCAGGTGGTTCAGGAAGGTCGCGCCCGTGCAGGACGGGCACGTAGATGACAAGGTCCTGGTGCCTATGCTCGATGAATTGGCAGTGGCATTCTCGAAGCGGTCCAGGCAGTAGCTGAGGGTGAAACGAACTGCATGTGCGGGCATTGCGGCGCTGGGCTGGTGGCTCCATGGCGGCAGTACCTGCGAAGACTTGGGATGGGGTAGGAGGCATCAGCATGACAGTCTCGCCGCGCGAAGGCTGCCTCCTGGGGCTCGCTCTGAGTGGGTACTCTCGAGCCGAGACTAGAGAGGAGAGAGAGAGAGAGAGAGAGAGAGAACGAGAGAGAGAGAGAGAGAGAGAGGC
>JAAEPF010000056.1 GCA_024222295.1 Actinomycetes bacterium | reverse complement strand
TCCTTGTCCTGGCTCTCGACGCCCCGCCCCAGCCGGGGCGCGGCGAGGAGCCGGGCCGTGACCCTATTTCAGACCCGGCCATCGGGGAAATGGCGCTGCCCCTGGCCCAGTGCGCGCTGGCTGAGTCTGGCGGGCACACTCCCGATGTGGTGGCCATCGTGTGGGTAATCGGCAAGCGGGCCAGGCAGGCAGGCATCCCGCCAGCGGAGATGGCCCGGCGCTATTGCCGCATCCACCGGGATGAGGCCCGAGGCCCGGGGCATGTTCGACGTCACCGACGCTGGCTCCTGGAGCTGGACTGGCAGCGCACGCAGCCCCAGCCGCCATCGTGGCCCGGAGGCCGCTGGAGCGCGATGGAGGCGATCTGGCGGCGCACGCAGCTACTGGTGCTGCTGGTCGTCTCGGGCGAGCTAGACGACCCATGCCCCGATGCGTTTCACTGGGGGTCGGCGGAGGATGGTCGGCCCACCCGCACACACCCAGTGTCGTGCGGTGCCACCCGCAACCTGTTCTGGTCTCGACCTGGCCGCGGGGCGTAGGTGGATACCGAGATCATCACAGGCGCTGGAGGCGCGCTGGGTGTGTGTGGCTGGGTGATATGGTGGCAGTCGCGCCACATCGAACGCCTCCGCACGGAGAATGCGGAGCTGGTGGCAGCGTGCCGAGCGGACCAGGCGCAGGTCTACGCGCGGCTGCTGGCGGTCGTGACCGACCTCCAGGCGGCGCTCGGAGCCCTGGAGCGCGCCGTCCTGGCGCTGGCGCAGCGCGGAGGGGGAGACGATGGCGAATCGAACGGTCGAGCGCGTGAACAGAGAGACTGACCAGATCCTGGAGCTGCTCGACGAGCTGCGCGGAGCAGCCGAGAGGCTGCGAGCTACCGCCCGGGTCGTCGTCGTCCTCGACGAGCTGCACCGCACCCGCCGCTCTGGAGACGTTGCCTGCTATGCCTCCGCCGCCATCGAAGCTCTGTCGAAGCTGTAAGCAGCGCAAGGGGCGGAAAGCATTCGCGTTCTGGTCCAGGCGAGAGCTGGCGCTGGCCTGCTCGCTCGAGTGCTGGGAGCGCCTCAACGCCCGCGACCTCCAGCGGCGGAGAGGCGTGTAGGCTTGACACCCACTCTGACCTCTCCGCGGGCCTCAGTCGCCAATCAGGGCGGCGACCTTGACGGTGCAGGTGGGGCCGAGGTGCGAGCCGTCAACGGTGAGCGTGGGAC
>JAAEPF010000055.1 GCA_024222295.1 Actinomycetes bacterium | reverse complement strand
TGAGCCGGCCGGACCGGTCGGACCCAGGCCTGTGCTGAACTACTCATCCACCTTCTTGGCGTAGATCCGCGTCACATCGACGCGGCACCACTCCAGAACGCACGATGAGTAAACCAGCACGGTGGCTCAGCTGCCCAGACGTCCGTCAGCTTTGCCCCACCCGCCGCCGCCGGGGGTGAGTACCCGCAGCACGTCGCCGGCTCGCAGCTCGACCGTGCACTTGTCGGCCAGGCGCTCGGCGCGGGATTCGTCGCCGGCGGGCAACAGCCAGTTCTCGCCCACCGCTCCGGGCCGGCCACCTTCCAGCCCCCAGGGTTGGCTGACCCGCCGCTCGGTGATGAGCGACGCGGTGCAGGCGACCAGCACTTCGAGGTCGCGTTCGATCCCCTCGCCGCCCGGCGCGGCACCCTCTCCCCCGCTGCCGCGGCGCAGGCGCTGGCGGAGCACCCTCACGGGGAACGCCCGCTCCAGCGCCTCGATCGGCGTGTTGCGGGTGTTGGTCATCGCCGTGTGCACGCCCGACATGCCAGGCATCGGGTGACTACCCGGACGGTCCGGATCCGGCGGGCGGCCGCCCTGTCCACCGGCGGTGGTCTCGTAGTACACCCACGGGCCGCCGCGGTCCGCATCGGACCCTCCGCCCCCGATCAGCAGGTTGTTCATCGTGCCCTGTCCGGCCGCAGGCACCCTGCCGGGCAACAGCTGCGAGAGCGCGAGCTGGCACACGTCGGCAACCCGCTGGCTCACCTCGACATTGCCCGCGCCGACGGCCACCGGGGCGACTGCGTCCACGATCGAACCGGCCGGCGTCACCACCTTCACCGGTGCCATCACCCCTGCGTTGGCGGGCAGCGTGGGATCCAGCACAGCCCTCAGAGCGAAGGCCACCGCCGACACCGTCACAGCGCGCACGGCGTTGGTGTTGCCCCAGCGCTGGGGGTCGGTTCCGGTGAAGTCGAACGTGATGCTCGCGCCGCCGGCATCGCCGCCGACCTGGACCGCCAACTCGATCGAGGCGGGCCGCTGCTGTTCCGCCGACCCGCCTGTGGAGTCGACCACGTCGCTCGCAGCCACCTTCTCGGTCGGCAAGGCACCGAGCACCGAACGACACAGGCGCTCGCCGTGTGCCAACACCTCGCCGAACGGCGAGCCCGCCAATTCACCCAGGCGAGTGACCCCGACGACGTTGGACCCGACCTGGGCCTCGAGGTCGCCTGATCGCTCCCACGGCGTGCGGCTGTTGGCCGCGAGCAGAGCCCGCACGTCGTCGGTGAGAACCACAGGCGGGATGCGTAGCCCCTCGGCATGGATGTCGGTTGCATCGGCGGGAATGGAGCCGGGCGCGGATCCGCCGACATCCGCGTGGTGGGCGCGGTTGGCGACCCAGCCCACCAACTCACGCCGGCCACTGGCCGGCGCCGGGGCGAAGCACGGTGCCACAACAGTGATGTCGTTGAGGTGCGTGCCCCCGGCGAACGGGTCGTTGACGAGTGCCTGGTCGCCCGGGCCCAGGCGGTCACCAAGGTGATCGATCACGGCGGCCACCGAAGCTGGCATCGATCCAAGGTGCACCGGAATGTGCTCGGCCTGGGCAAGGACGTGCCCCGCCGGGTCGAACACCGCGGCCGAGCAATCCGCGCGCTCCTTGATGTTGGGACTGAACGCGGCGCGCTGGAGCACGGCGCCCATCTCCTCGGCGATGCCGCTCAACCGGGCTATCAGCACCTGCAGCGACGCCGGGTCGAGTGACCCGGGCGCCGTGCTGCCGCTGTCCTGGCTGCTCACGACGAACCCCCTGCCGGTGAAGGAGAACTCCGCCGAAGCACGAGGGCGCCGAGGGCGCCTTCGGAACCCTCCCAACCACCGGGGATCCAGATCGTGCAGTCCTCACGCGACACCACGCGGGGGCCGACGACGGTCTCGCCTGCCCACTTGCCCTCCCATGACCCACACAGCGCCTCGATCGACACCGGGGCCGGCAGGGTTGCCGTGGCCCTGATTGCCGTCACCTCCACGGGGTCACCGGCTCGCTCGTAGCCGTTGTGGCGACGGTGGACCTCGCCGAACTCGTCCACGGAACCCACCCGCAACTCATGGCTCTGGCCGGCGTACCGACAGTCGAACGCGACCTCGACCTCCGCTGCGGGATTGCCGACTGCTGCCACAGCTGATGCCGCCAGGTCATCGCCGGCAGCCACCAGACCGGAATGGTCGAGCGGCTCGGGCCAGCTGCGGACGAGCTCGATGCCGCGGGGCGAGCTGAGCAGACCCATCGCGCTGAGCACCCCGGCGGCGGCGGGAACGATCACCGCTGCCGCACCCAACTCCTCGGCCAGCTCGCAAGCGTGCAGCGGGCCTGCACCGCCGAAGGCGACCAGGGCGATCCCCGCCGGGTCGACACCCCGCTGCACCGACACCTTGCGCAGCGCCTGGACCATCGTCGCGTTGACGACCTCGACCACGCCCTCGGCGGTGACGCCGGCGGTTTCCATCGCGTCGGCGGCACCCTGCGAGTCGAGCTCGCCGAGGCCGCTGAACGCCGTGCCTCGGGGAATACGGCCCAGCAGCAGATTGGCATCGGTGACCGTCGGCTCCGTGCCGCCCCGGCGGTAGCAGACTGGGCCGGGCACCGCGCCGGCGGACTCGGGACCTACGACCAGCGCACCACCGGCATCGATGCGGGCGATGCTGCCGCCGCCGGCGCCGACGGTGTGCACGTCGAGCGAGGGAAGCCGCACCGGGAACCCGGCGACGTCGTGCTGGGCAGCAACCGCCGGCTCACCACCCAACACGAGGCACACATCGGTGCTGGTGCCTCCCATGTCGAAGCCCACCGCGTCGTCGAACCCGCAGGCCCGCGCCACCTGCGCAGCGGCCCGTGCCCCCGCCGCAGGCCCGGAGAGCAGCAGCGAAGCCGGCACGTCAGCCGCGCGCCGCACGTCCACCAGCGCACCGGCGGAGGTCATCACGGCCACGTCGTCGGCCGCCTCGGCAAGGCCTTCGAGGTACGAGCGGCACACGGGCCGCAATGCTGCGTTGACCACGGTCGTGACAGTTCGCTCGTATTCGCGGAACTCGGGACTCACCTCGTGCGACGCAGTCACCTCCCAGCCCCGCGATCGGATCTCGGCGGCGACAGACCGCTCGTGTGAACCATCGAGATCGGAGTGCAACAACACGACGGCCACGGCGTCGGCATCCTCGGGCGGGTCCATGACGGTTGCCGCGTCGACCGCGAGCAGTTCGCTCCCATCGGCGCCAAGGCGACCCCGAGCCTCGATCCGGTCCGGCCGGGCGACCAGTGGGTCCGGTCGGTCCGCCCACTGGTCGTAGAGCGACGGGCGGTCCTGGCGGGCGATCTCGATCACATCCGCGAAGCCCTCGGTCGTGACCAGCGCGACCCGGCCGACCTTTCGCTCGAGCAGGGCATTGGTCGCCACAGTCGTGCCGTGAGCCAGTAGCTCGGGGCGACCGTCGGCCGGCCGCTTCGGAACTGCATCGTCGCCGCTCACCTGGGCAATGCCCGTGCGCACGGCTGCGCCTGGATCCGCGGGCGTGGAAGGCACCTTGGTGGTGAGCCCGTCGGCGGTCACCACATCGGTGAACGTGCCCCCGCTGTCGGCGCCGACCCTCACTGCGCCACGTCCAGTCGCCACACCTCTTCGCCCAGCACCTTCTCCCACTGTTTCAGCGCCGACTCCGCCTCGGCATCGCGGCCATCGGTCAACACCACGGCGAGGTCGGCCACGGACCGCAGCCATCCGTCTCGCCGGGCGAGCGACTTGCGACGCCCGTCGAGGTCAGCCGGCCGTTCCTTCTCCAGCACCACGACTTCACGCGCCACGTCGAGGGACTTCTCGAACTGCGAGCGCTCGCGCTCAGGCCAGCCCTGTGCAGGGTCCGGGTAAGGCAGTATCACGGCGAGGTCGGCACCGGCGGCGAGCGCGACCTCCGCAGCCAGGGATTCTGCGCCGGCGCGCAGGCCACTGAGCACGACGAGGTCCGGGTACATCTGACGTTGCCCTTCGATCACTGCCCGCAACGACTCCCTGGTGGACGCGTCGTCGGCGATCTCGTGCGAACGAAGCCCGGCCACCACGAGCACGTGGCCCTCGGGCACCCGGGGGTCGGCAGCCCTGCGGGCGGCAGACCGGGAAGCAGGCCCGCCTGAGGAAGCCTCCGAGGATCGGGCTGCGCCAGCAGGTGCAACGGCCGGTCCGGTCGGCTCGTCGGGGTTGCCGAGGAACTCGTCGGCCGGGGGGCCGGCGCCCTCGGCTCCCTCGCCACGCTGAACCGCACCGACTGCGAGACGGTCCGCGATGTCATTCCACTCGTCGCCCGAGTGGCCCTTCACCCACTCGAGCACGAGGTTCTCGCGGTCTCGGAAGTGCGGCACCAACTGCTCCCAGAGGTCGCGGTTGGCCACAGGCTTCTTCTGGGAGTTCTTCCAGCCCCTCTTAAGCCACCCCTGCCACCAGCGGTCACGCCAGCAGTTCACCAAATAGGTGGAGTCCGACACGATCCGCAACGGACCATCGAAACGCTCGCACGCCTCGAGGGCGGCGGCCACCTCCATGCGCTGGTTGGTGGTGTCGGGGTCATAACCCGCCGCCCAGGCACCACCGGGCTGCACCCAGGCCCATCCGCCCGGACCGGGGTTTCCGCTGCACGCACCATCGGTGAACACGGTGACCGTGGACCCCGAGGTGCCTGCGGAGGTGGGAGAGTGGGGATCGCCGCCCATGACGGCAACCTAGAGCGTGGAGGGGTGCGAGGCGCACGCATCGGCCACGAACCGAAACACTCCGCCCCGGCCGGCGATCCGGCGGGACGGGACAACCGAGGAAACAACGAGATGATCATCGACGGGTTCACCCACCAGCTGCCGGACATCGACCCCGAGGAGACCCAGGAGTGGCTCGACTCACTCACCGCCGTGGTCGACCAGCGCGGCAGGGCCCGCGCGCAGTACCTGGTCAGCCGCCTCACGGCCAAGGCCCGAGAGTTGGCGATCGGCACTCCTGCACGGGTCTCCACCCCGTACGTCAACACGATCCCCGCCGAAGAAGAGCCCTGGTTCCCCGGCGATGAGGACATCGAGCGTCGCCTGCGGCGCTACATCCGCTGGAACGCAGCGGCGCAGGTCGTGCGGGCCAACCACCAGTCCGACGGTATCGGGGGCCACCTGTCGACCTTCGCCTCCTCCGCCGCCCTCTACGAGGTGGGCTTCAATCACTTCTTCCGGGGCAAGGATGCCGGCCCCGGCGACCACGTCTACATCCAGGGGCACGCGTCGCCGGGCATATATGCGCGGGCCTTTCTCGAGTACCGCCTAGACGAGGCCGACCTCGACCGGTTCCGCCACGAGATCCCGAATCCGCAACGCCCCGGGCGCGGCCTCTCGTCCTACCCGCACCCCAGGTTGATGCCCGACTTCTGGGAGTACCCCACGGTGTCGATGGGCCTCGGGCCGATCATGTCGATCTACCAGGCGAGGTTCAACAAGTACCTGCAGAACCGCCGCATCGACGACGCCGCCAACTCGCGTGTGTGGTGCTTCCTCGGTGACGGGGAGTGCGACGAGCCCGAGACCCTCGGATCGATCTCCCTGGCGGCCCGCGAGCACCTCGACAACCTCACCTGGGTCATCAACTGCAACCTGCAGCGCCTGGACGGGCCGGTGCGCGGCAACGGCAAGATCATCCAGGAGCTCGAGGCCATGTTCCGCGGGGCGGGCTGGAACGTGATCAAGGTCATCTGGGGTGGCCGTTGGGACGAACTGCTGATGCGCGACACCGACAGCGTGCTGCTCAACCAGATGAACACGACCGTTGACGGTGAGTTCCAGCGCTACGCGATCGAGGACGGCAGCTACATCAGGGAGAACTTCTTCGGACCCGACCCCCGGCTGCGGTCCCTGGTGGAGCACCTCTCCGACGAGGACCTCACCAAGCTGCCACGAGGCGGCCACGACTACCGCAAGCTATACGCCGCCTACTCCGCCGCGGTCAGCACCTCTGACGTACCCACGGTGATCCTGGCCAAGACGGTCAAGGGATGGACGTTGGGGTCCGGACTGGAAGCGCGCAACTCGACCCACCAGATCAAGAAGATGAGTTCCGACCAGTTGCTCGAACTGCGCGACCGGCTGCACCTGCAGGACGTGGTCTCCGAGGAGGACCTGGCAGGAGACATGCCGCCATACATCAGGCCTTCCCCGGACTCGCCGGAGACCCGCTACCTGCTCGAGCGGCGCAAGGCGCTCGACGGGCCGCTGCCATCTCGCACACTGCCCATCCGTCGGCCCATCACCCCTCCGGCACCGACGGCTTTCGACGAGCTGCTGGCCGGCTCCGGCAAGCAGCCGGCAAGCACCACGACCGCGTTCACACGACTGCTGAGGGACCTGATCCGCGACGAGTCGATCGGCCCTCGCATCGTGCCGATAGTTCCCGACGAGGCACGCACCTTCGGCATGGATTCGCTGTTCAAGGAAGTCGGGATCTATGCGTCGCAGGGCCAGCTCTACGAGCCGGTCGACCACGACCTGTTGCTCAGCTACCGCGAATCGAGCGATGGCCAGATCCTCGAGGAGGGCATCACCGAAGCGGGCGCTATGTCGAGCTGGATCGCGGCCGCCACCAGCCACGCCCACCGCGGCGTGCCAATGGTGCCGTTCTACACGTTCTATTCGATGTTCGGATTCCAGCGGGTCGGCGACCTGATCTGGGCGGCCGCCGATGCACGCGCCCGCGGGTTCCTGATGGGCGCCACGGCCGGCCGCACGACACTCATGGGCGAGGGACTACAGCACCAGGACGGCCACAGCCATGTGCTGTCCTCGACGGTGCCCGTGTGCCGCAGCTACGACCCCGCGTTCGCGTTCGAGATGGCGTTGATCATCCGAGACGGCCTGCAGCGCATGTACCCGGGAGACGGTTCCGAGGGTGAGGACGCCTTCTACTACCTCACCGTCTACAACGAGAACTACCCGATGCCCGCAATGCCCGACGACGGTGGCAGCGGAGAACTCGAGGCCGGCGTGATCGACGGCCTCTACCGCTGGGCACCCGCCCCGCAGGGTGAGGGCCCGGAAGCCACGATCCTGTTCTCGGGCACCGCTTGGGAGGCCGCACTGCAGGCACGAGAGATGCTGGCCGAGCAGTACGCCGTGCGTGCATCGGTATGGTCGGCGACGTCGTACCAGCAGCTGCGCCTGGAGGCGATGGAGGTCGAACGCTGGAACCGGCTGCATCCCCTCGAGCAGCCACGCGTCCCGCTCGTGACCCGCAAGCTGGCAGCCAGCTCGGGCCCGATCGTGGCGGTCACCGACTTCATGCGCGCCGTGCCTGACCAGATCAGCCGTTGGGTGCCGCCGGGGCGCCAGTACACATCACTCGGCACCGACGGCTTCGGGCGGTCCGACACTCGCGAGGAGCTGCGCCGGTTCTTCGAGACGAACGCGGCGCATGTCGCTGTGGCGGTGCTCGCCGAACTCGCGGTCGAGGGGTCAGCCGGCCCAGGGGCCGCCGCAGATGCGATAGTGCGCTACGGACTGGACCCGGACGCCCTGCCGAGCTGGCTCTCCTGACCGGGTCGGGATCAGAGCCAGTAGGTGGTGGTCGCCCACACGGCGGCGGCCAGCAACAACACGACCACGAACAGCCAGACGATGGCGTTGGAAAAGCCGGCCTGCTGGGGCCCTACCCGGGCCGCCATGACCTCCTGGCCCGGTCGTTGCCCCGATGCGAACGACGGAACGCCAGAAGCCTCATGCAAGGGCTTGTGGCATACCTCGCAGGAGCGCGAGCCTTCGCGCACCAAGAACTGGCAATGCGGACATGTATCCACGGGCTTCGGTTTCTCCAGGTAGTTGCAGTGCTTCAGAAGAGCATTCGGAAGCTTGCGCAGCCCACTTGAGCGTTTCGGGCCGATCTGCCCATAAGTCACACGGCACTGGGCCACAGGCACCATCGGATTCAGCCCGGCGAGTCGTCCTTTGCCTTCTTGGCGGCCTTCATCATCTTCTTCCAGTCGCGAACCCGGGCCAGCGACTCGGCAGAGTCCACATCGGCAACCGAGCGGGGCTCGGAGTCCGAAAATGGGGCGGCGACCTCCTGCCACCCCTTCGGAGCGACCCCGAACCGCTTGGCCAGGATGGAAATAAAGATCTTGGTCTTCTCCTCGCCATAGCCGGGGAGCGCCCGCAACCGCTTCCTGAGCGTCTCGGCATCGGGCACATCGCGCCACAGTGCGGCGGCATCTCCGTCGTAGTCGGATTCGAGGTCGGCACAGAGTGCGTGGATGCGCTTGCCCATCGAGGCAGGGAATCGGTGGATGGCCGGCTTGGCGGCGCACACCGAGACGAACTCCTCCTGGTCCATCGCTGCGATCGCGCCTGCGTCGAGACCGCCGAGCCTCTCGGCAAGAGTCGCCGGGCCACGGAACGCCCACTCCATCGGCACCTGCTGGTCGAGCAGCATGCCGATCAACAGCGCCAGCGGGTCCTCGCTCAGCAGGCGGTCTGCCGACTCGTCTCCCGTGATCGGAATGGCCACATCACCCATCTGCAACACCCATCTCCTGTGAGGCATCGCCCGGCTCAGGGGGCGGTCCGGCCGGTAACGCTTCGTCGTGCGGCGCGTCGACTTGCTCAACGGCCGCTTCCGGCGCGCCGTCCGACTCCGCTGCAATCCGCTGGCGGCGCAGCCACCCGAGGAACACCGCTACCGCCCGCGGGTCGTGGCGCAGCTCGTGGCCCGCCCCGCTCAACACCTTCATCTCCGCGGAACCGTGCGCATCGGCGATCGCAAGGCCGTCCTCGAGCGGGGTGAGGTCGTCCTTGTCGCCATGCATCACCAGCAGCGACCGGGGCGCCAGGTCGCGCGCCGCGTCCATGGGGCGGACCGCCTTGAGTTCCGACGACCAGGCGTCGAAGTTGTCGGGGAAGTCCTGGTCCTTGATCACCTGCACCTGGCGGGCATGCAGCAACAGCCTGCGCGGGTGCCGCGCCCAGTCGTCGAAGTCAGCCGGAGTAGCCATTGCCGCGACACCTTGGACCACGGGATTGCGGGCCGCCTCGACCACTGCGAGGGAGCCACCGGACCCATAGCCCGCAAGCCAGACCCCGTCGCCGCACAGGTCGTGGACGTGCGCCACCGCTGCGGCCACGTCGTCGAGCCAGCCGAGCAGCGAGAAGTCGCCCTCGGCCTTGCCGCAGCCGCGGAAGTTCATTGTGAGCACCATCCACCCCAGCTCGTTGGCAATGCGGTCAGCCAGTTCGGGAAACGAGATCCCCGACTGGGGCGACTCGCGACCGCGGGTGGGAAAGCCATGGCACAGCACGAGCCCAGGGGGTTCCCGCAGGCCCTCGGCCGGCTCGGCCAGATGACCTGAGAGTGTCAGCTCACCGGAGGCGAACTGGTAGTCCATGACGGGCTGGGTCGTGCTCTGGCGCTCTCCTCCCACAGCCGGCTCCCGTCACCCGGGTCTCAGCCAGCCGCGCGCTGCGGAGCGAACAGCTTGTAGCCCCGGTTGCGTGCCTCTGGGAGCTCGTCGGGCCCGAAGCACAGGAACGTCTCGGCTTCCATCAGCTCGTGGATGAGGTGTTCGTAATCATCGGACAGTTCGTCGATGTCGTAGACCACCTGGCTTCTCTTGTCGCCGACGTAGCGGTGGTGCTCGAACTTGGTGGGCCGATCCATCATTCTCCTCAGGTCAGGACCTGCACATCCTACGATGGCGTGTCGCCGCCATCGACACGGGGTCCGATGACTCCGATCGCCTCGTAGTACTGCTGCTCCACATCGAGGATGACCACCACGTCGGTGTCATCGATTTCGACGTCGAGCCGCTCGAGGCGGCCGAGGATCCAGGCGACGGGTTCGTCGTCTTCGACCACCACGAGGTTCTCACCGATGTCGTCGACCGCTTTCTCCGACGCGACGCCGGCCTCGGCGAGGTAGTCGCAGTGCGCGCCGAGCACAGCATCGACGTCGTCGTAGGACAGCCGGGCCGTCAACTCGTCCGGAAGCCGGTCCGCCACGAAGTTCGTTGCTTCGGCGAGGTCGTACACGGATCGACGCGGCCTTTGGGACAGTGAGCCCGTGACCGACCCGATCGACGCGGCCGCGATCACGAAGGCACCGAGCACGAGCAGAGCTATCCAGATCCACACAACCCAGATACTGCCGAATTCGCCGCCCGGCGTCACCATTTTGGAGACACTGAGCGGCGATTTCGCTTGACCAATCTGTTGTCAGGTCAGTCGGGCGGGCGTTGCCCGCCAGCAGGAACTGTCAGATTCCGATGCGCTGGGCCAGCAGCTCGCGGTGGTAGGTGGGGTCTCCGAAGAGCAGCTCGGAGCTCTTGGCACGCTTGAAGTACAGGTGTGCGGGGTGCTCCCAGGTGAAGCCGATGCCACCGTGGATCTGGATGTTCTCCGCCGCCGCGTGGAAGTACGCCTCGGAGCAGTAGGCCTTCGCGAGCGACGCTACAGAGGGCAGCTCGTCGTTGAGCTCGGCTGCACACCAGCCGGCGTAGTAGGCGGCGGACTTGGCCGACTCGACCTCGAGCAGCATGTCGGCACACTTGTGCTTGATGGCCTGGAACGATCCGATCGGGCGGCCGAACTGCACGCGGTCCTTGGCGTACTGCACGGCGGACTCGAGCACTTCCTGAGCGCCGCCAACCTGCTCCGCGGCGAGCGCCACCGCTGCGAGGTCGAGCACCTGGGAGAGCACATCCCAGCCGGCGCCGTCGGTGCCTATGAGCTTGCCCTGCACGTCGCTGAACTCGAGGCGGGCCTGCTTTCGGGTCTGGTCCATGGTCGAGAGCGACGTGCGGGTGAGGCCGTCGGCGTCGCCGTCGACCGCGTAGAGGCTCACGCCGGCGTCGGACCTGGCGGCCACGATGATCAGGTTCGCGATGTGGCCGTCGAGCACGTAGAGCTTCTCGCCGTTGAGCTTGCCGTCGCCCGATGCGGTCATGGTGACCGCTTCCTCGTCCCACCGGCCGTTGGACTCGGTGTAGGCGAGCGTGGCGATGGTCTCACCCGAGGCGATGCCGGGCAGGTAGCTCTTCTTGGCGTCGTCGTCGCCGGAGTGGATCAGGGTCTGGCCGGCGAGCACGACGGTCGAGAAATAGGGGGCGCACAGAAGGCGGCGGCCCATCTCCTCGAGCACCACGATGAGCTCGACGAAGCTGTAGCCGGAGCCGCCGTACTCCTCGGGAATCACGAGGCCCTGCAGGCCCATCTGCTCTGCCATCTGGGTCCAGACGTCGTTGTCGTAACCGTCCTCGGTCTCCATGAGCTCGCGGACTGCGGCTTCGTCGGACTTCGTGTCGAGGAAGCTCTTGACGACGTTGCGGAGCTCTTCCTGCTCCTCTGAGAAGGCGAAGTTCATTGTGTGTCCCCCTGGGAAATCTGATCGATGTCGGCGGTCATACAACCACGGCCCGTCCGACGCCGCACGTCGACACGTGTACTCATGTGTACATGTTGGGCGCTACGCTCGTCCGCATGGAATCGGTGGGCATCCGGGAACTACGGGCCAACCTGGCGGCAGCCACTCGGCGCGCCGGGGCAGGCCAGCGAGTCGTCGTGACGATCGACGGTGAACCGATCGCCCAGCTCGGACCGGTGGAACCCACCGACAACGACCTCACCATCGCGGACATTGCCGCCAGGGGTCTCATCTCGCCGGCACGCCGCGACGACCGGCCACCGCCGGACTTCGTGATGCCCATGTGGGCCGGCACGAGAACCGACCAGCTCGTGCGGGAGATCCGCGGTCGATGACGATCGCACTGGACACCACGGCGCTGCTTGCGCGGTTTCTCGAAAGCGACGCGCGAACGGTCGTGCTCGAGGCGATGGACGCAGACCCAGAGTGGTGCGCCAGCGCGCTGGCGCTTTCGGAGGCCCTGATGCTCGCCGACAGGCTGGGCGACGACCCGAACCGAGCCGACGACCTGCGCAGGGCGCTGCGCGACGACTGGGAGCGGATCCACGTGGTACCCGTCGACGGTATGTGCCTCGAGCGCGCAGCCGAACTCGGCCGGACCCAGCCGCTGCGCACGGTCGACGCACTCCACCTGGCCGCGGCGGACCGGCTGCCCCGGCCCACCACGTTTGCCACCTTCGACCCGGCGCAGATCCCGGTCGCCCTCGCGATGGGATTCGACGTGCCCGGTTCGGTCGCCTGAGCGGCGCTACCCGTCCGCCAGGTGGCGGGTGAGCTTGTCGAGGGCCATGTTCCAGCCCATCTCGCCCGGAGACCCGGCCGGGATGCCGGCGTGGGTCATGACCATGTGGGTCTTGGCTCCGACACCCTCCAACGCGACGGTCACCTCGGTCGTGCCGGGATGACCCGGCGGCATGCCGGCCTGCTCGGGCGGAAGCGGATTGCCCTCCTCGTCGGCGGGAAGCTCGGTGTAGACGAGCCGGCTGGGCGCGTCGACCACGCTGTGCTCGCCGGTGAGGCACATCCGCATGGGGCCATCGGGCGTGTCCATCTCCATGCACACGAACCGGCCCCCTCCCACCGTCGCGTCGATCACCGCGACCGGGATGGTCGCGCCCTCGGGCCCGTACCAGGCCGCGAAGTGCTCGCCTTCGGTCCACATCCGCCACACCAGCTCGATGGGCGCGTCGAGGGTTCGTTCGATGACCACTGACTGGGTTGCATCGTCACTCATCGTTTGCACCTTTCTCATCTGGCGGTTCGCCAGTCTCATCCGGCGGTTCGCCAGTCTCACCCTGGAATCTCGCCAGGTAGTCGTCCATCCGGTCGAATCGTTGTTCCCAGATCGGCCGGTACTTCTCGGTCCAGTCGGAGACCTCCTGCAGCGGAGCGGCATCCAGGCCACACGGGCGGTACTGGGCGCGGCGGCCGCGTACGACCAGGCCGGCATGCTCCAGCACCTTGATGTGCCGCGATACGGCGGGCAGGGTCATGTCGAAGGGCTCGGCGAGCTCGTTGACACTCGCCTCCCCCTCGGCCAGCCGGGAGAGGATGGCACGACGCGTCGAGTTGGCGAGGGCCGCGAATGTGTCATCGAGCCGAGCCTCGCCGGACACCGTTGCGCCGTCGTTCTCGTCCAGCAGCACTGCCATCGCAACCTCATCCACCGATCCCGGCCGCCACCTCGACCCCTGCGGGCGATTAACGACTTCGTTAATTAACTACTATGTAAACTATGGGACCCGCTCCGCTGTGTCAATCCCCCATCTCATGTCTCATCGCCGGGCTGTCGAGGCTGCAGGCTCCACGGCAGTTGGCGTCTGGCAGACTCCGCAGATGGCAGCTGACACGTTCCACCTGGGTGACACCGACTTCGAGATCCACAAGGTCGTGGTGGGTGACTTCGAGAACAACGTGTTCGTGCTGCGCTGCCGCCATACCGGTGACGCGGTGCTGATCGACGCCGCCAACGAGCACGACCTGCTGCTCGACCTCGCAAAGTCCCTCGGGGTGCGCAAGGTGCTCGAGACCCACGGCCACTGGGACCACATCCAGGCGATCCCCCAGATGCGCGACGCCGGCTACTCCGTCGGCGTCACCACCGAGGACGCCTCGATGCTCGACAGCTACGACGAGATCCTCGAGCACGACACGGTGATCGAGGTGGGTGACCTGCGCCTGCGGACAATCAAGACCCCGGGCCACACGCCCGGGTCGATCTGCTTCCGGCTCGAGGGCAAGCCGGTCCTGTTCAGTGGCGACACACTCTTCCCCGGCGGACCCGGCGCGACCGGCTTCGAGGGGGGCGACTTCCCCACCATCATCTCCTCGATCGAGGACCTGATCTTCTCGACGCTCGACGCGGACACGATGGTGCTGCCGGGCCACGGCGACGACACGACCATCGGCGCCGAGTCACCCCACCTGCAGGAATGGATCGAGCGGGGTTGGTGAGCGACGGGCGCTGACCCGCGCGCTCCTGCAGCGCTGAGGCGCTACCAGCCCCCGACCATGGCCACGATGGCCAGCACCACCAGGAGCGTGTCGACCAGACCGACCACAGAAAGTCTGTTGGTCGCCCGCGCCTCTCCCTGCGCGTCGCCGCTGTCTATGGACGCCACTATCTGGCGACAGCCTGGTCCGAAGACGAAGATGCCGAGGCCAGCGCCGACAATCACGACCAGGAAGCCGATGCTCACGAACGGGTCCGAGAACTCGAACAGCCTCACGCCCTCGACGGTGAGCAGTACCAACCAGACGCCCGTTATGAGCACAACCGTCGCGGCGATGCTCTTGTAGACGCGGGCAAGGTTGCCCTGGGCGGCGGCCCACCAGCGGCGTGCCGCGACGTCGGCGCCCCTCGTCATCGACCCGGCGAAGGCCATGGTGAGGTTGGCGCCGAGCCAGGCGGCGACGGCGATGATGTGGATGACGAGCAGCGTGTTCCGCATGCCCAGAGGCTAGACCGCCCCGCTGGATTCGATGGACGTGCGCCCCTTGGGGCTCAGGCGAATGCGCCTGCGGTCATCCACCAGTAGGCCCACGCCGGGGTTCAGACGGTGCAGTAGTGCACGCCTCGGATCTCCGGAGAGAGGACGTGGTTGGCCGGGTCGGTCCAGCCCAATGGCCGGACGAGCTCAGCAATGCCCGGACTCGGAGGCGCCGGCGGCTTCGAGCACGTCGCGGGCCTCGGCGCTACGCAACACTGCCTGCTCCTCGCGGTCGAGGTGCACGCTGCGGGTCACCAGCACCACCGCCATGGGGATGCACGCCAGGACGACCGCTGTCACCAGTAGCGCGGAAGTACCCAAGCCGGCGAGGATGGTCCGCAGATTGAGGGTGACGATCATCGCCCCCACGAAGGTGCCGAGCACCCGAACCGGCAGCACCTTCACCGCCCACGCTGCGAATGGCGCGGCCACAGCGGCACCGGCGAGCAACGCCCCGAACTGCCCCCAGTCGACCTCCAGGTCACCCAGGTGCGGGGCGAACCCGATCACGGCGCCCAGTGCGACCAGGAATTCCGAGGCCGCAACCGAGCCGATGGCGAGGCGGGGCTCCATGCGCGCCGGCCCCATGAGCGAGGGTGTGGCCACCGGTCCCCATCCCCCGCCGCCGATCGCGTCGACCGTGCCGCCCACGAGGCCGACGGGAACGAGAACTGACCTGCGGATGTGGTCCGGCTCGGCGGTGGGAGGAGTGGCACCGAATGCGAAGCGGGCGAGCATCAGGATGCCGAGGATGAGCAGGACGGTGGCGGTCACCGGGGCCATGGATGCTCCGTCGACCGAACTGAGGAACCATGCACCCAGGAACCCCCCGAGCATCCCTGGCAGCCCGATTGCCCAAACGGTGCGCCAGTGCACGTTGCCGAACCGCCAGTGAGCAGTGCCGGATATCACCGAGGTCCCGAGCTTGGCTGCGTGGATGACCGCCGAAGCTGCAGCTGCGGTCGCTCCCCCGGCGACGAGCACGGAGGTGCCGATCACGCCGAAACCCATGCCGAGGGACCCGTCGAACAGCTGGGCGATCAGCCCTGCCGCAAAGAAGATCAGCAACCGCTCCATGTCACCCCCTCAGATCGCCTGCCCGTTCGCCTCACCGGCCGATCGCCATTCGGCCCCCGGCATCTTTCCCAGTAAACCACTAGGAATACTCGATTGCAAGGGCGCCTCCGGCGTAGCTCGGTCAGCCACCTCTCGTGCGGGCCCGTTTGAAGTCTCACGACGAGCTATTTCCACTACCCCCGTAGTGCAAATACAATCGGGGCATGGCCGACGCAGCCACCACCCCCCTGTTCGAGACCCGAGACCTGCACGCGCGCCCCGCAACGGCTGACGCCGACGAGTCGGCCGGCGATGGCGCCCACACCGGCGACACCGTGTCGAGCGACATCCTGCGCGGGGTGACCCTGCAGGTAGCGCCCGGCGAGGTCCACGCGCTCATGGGTCCCAACGGTTCGGGCAAGTCGACCCTCGCCAACGTGCTGATGGGATCGCCGGAGTACGAGGTGACTTCGGGAAGCGTGCGCTACAAGGGCGATGACGTCACCGACTGGTCACCCGACCTGCGCGGGCGCGAAGGCATGTTCCTGGCCTTCCAGTATCCCCAGGAGGTCGCCGGGGTTCCGGTGCGGCAGTTCCTGCGCCAGGCACTGTCCCAGCGCAAGGGGATCGACCTGTCGGTACTCGAGATCCGCCTCGCCATCATGGAATGGATGAAGCGCCTCGACATGGACCCGGCGTTCGCCGATCGGTTCCTCAACGAGGGCTTCTCCGGTGGCGAGAAGAAGCGCAACGAGGTGCTCCAGATGGCCATGCTCGAGCCCGATCTGGCGATCCTCGACGAGACCGACTCGGGGCTCGACATCGACGCGCTGAAGGTCGTGGCGGCCGGCGTCAACGCAGTGCGCGAGGACCGACCGGACCTGGGCGTGGTCGTCATCACCCACTACCAGAAGCTCCTGGACTACATCACCCCCGACGTGGTCCATATCCTTCTCGACGGCCGCATCGTCGACTCCGGTGGCCCCGAACTGGCCAAGCGGCTCGAGCAAGAAGGATTCGACCAATGGCGAGCGACAACGTGAGTGCCCGCAGCGATGCCACCACCGTGCTCGACACCGCTGCCATCAAGGCCGACTTCCCGATCTTCACCAACCGCACCGACCCGCCGCTGGTGTTCCTCGACTCCGCTGCCTCCTCGCAGAAGCCGACCGCTGTTCTGCAGGCGATGGACCACTACTACGAGAACGACCACGCCAACGTGCACCGGGCCGCGTACGACCTCGCCGAGGCGGCCACCAACGCCCTCGAGGGGGCCCGGGCCAAGGTCGCCCGCTTCATCGGGGCGCCGGCAACCGAGGAGATCATCTTCACCAAGAACGCCACCGAGGCGATCAACCTCGTGGCGCGGAGCTGGGGTGGCGCCAACCTCGGCCCCGGCGACGCCATCGTGCTGACGCAGCTCGAGCACCACGCCGACATCGTTCCCTGGCAGCAACTCGCGGCGGAGCGAGGCTTCGAGATTCGCTGGATCCCCCTCACCGAGGACTCCCAACTCGATCTGTCCGAGCTCGACCTCTTGCTGGACGGGGCCAAGCTGGTCGGCCTCACGGCCATGTCCAACGTCGTCGGCACGATCACTCCGGTGAAGCGGATCACAGAGGCAGCCCACGCGGCAGGTGCGCTCGTGTGCCTCGACGCGTGCCAGTCGGTCCCCCACCTGCCCACCGATGTCACTGACCTCGGCGTCGACTTCATGGCCTTCTCCGGTCACAAGATGTGCGGACCCACCGGCGTGGGTGTGCTGTGGGCACGGCGCGAGCTGCTCGAGGCGATGCCGCCGTTCCTCGGCGGCGGCGGAATGATCCTCGACGTGCGTCTGGACGGTTTCATTGCTGCGGAGCTGCCGGCCAAGTTCGAGGCCGGCACACCACCGGTCGCCGAGGCAGTTGGCCTCGGCGCCGCGGTCGACTACCTCAGCGCCCTCGGCATGGACGCCGTGCGGGCACACGAGATCGAACTCACCGCATATGCCATGCGCACCCTCACCGAACGGCTCGGCGACGACCTCAACATCCATGGTCCGGCCGAGCCCGACCAACGCGGTGGTGTGATGAGCTTCGCCTACGCGGGCATCCATCCCCACGATCTCTCACAGGTGCTCAACCAGAGCGGCGTGTGCGTCAGGCCCGGCCATCATTGTGCCAAGCCGCTGATGCGCTGCCTAGGTGTTGGCGCGACCGCCCGGGCATCGTGGTACATCTACAACGACGAAGACGACATCGACGCCCTCGCCGAGGCCATCGCGGCCTCCGGGGACTTCTTCGCCTTCTGAGAAGACCAACACGGAGACCTCATGTCGGACCTCGAAGACCTCTACCGCGAGATCATCCTCGACCACTACCGAAGCCCGCGCAACCGCGGCGAGCTGCCGGTGCCGCCGGCGTCGCGCGCCGAGGGATTCAATCCCCTGTGCGGCGACGAGATCGTCGTGTACCTGACGCTCGACGACCCTTCGAAGGGTGATGACGCGATCGTGGAAGACATCGCCATCGGTGGCCAGGGGTGCTCCATCTCCCAGTCCTCGGCGTCGATGATGTCGGCCGCGGTGAAGGGTCGCACCGTCGGCGAGGTCCAGGAGCTGTCGCGGTCCTTCAAGGCCATGATGTCGATCCACGAGGGCGAACTCGAGGGCGCCGCCGACCCTCCCGAAGTCGACGACTCCGACCCCACCGGAGGACTGGGCGACCTGGGTGCGCTGCGCGGTGTGGTGAAGTTCCCGGTGCGGATCAAGTGCGCCACGTTGAGCTGGAACACCCTCGCAGAAGGCCTCGAGCAGGCAGCGAGCAACTGAGCCCGACCCCAGCCGCTGCTGCAGCCAGTCGGTTGGGGGCACGCCCTGGCAGTCGCCCCGGGCTCAGAGCAGGGGGTCGGCAAACGGGTCGTCGATGACCGGCCGTTCGGGCTCGGAGTCGCCTTCGTCGACCGCCATGCCATCGGTCCAGGCCGCGTAGCCCTCGACCTCGAGGCGGTCGGCCAACTCCGGACCGCCGGACTCCACAATCCGTCCGGCCACGAAGATGTGCACGCGGTCGGCACGCAACTCCTCGAGCAGTCGCGTGTAATGGGTGATGGCGAGCACGCCGAGCGGCGGGCCACCCTCGAGGCCGTCACGGGTGGCGTCCTCGATGCGCTTCGACACTGCTCGCAGCGCGTCGACGTCGAGACCGGAGTCGATCTCGTCGAGCACTGCGATCCGCGGTGCCAGCACCGACATCTGGAGGGTGTCGTTGCGCTTCTTCTCGCCGCCGGAGAGGTCCACGTTGAGGGGCCTGTCGATCAGCGACGGGTCGAAGCCCAGCCGGTCTGCCTCGACCGCGAGGCTCTCTCCCACCGCGGCCGCGTCCCGGCCCGCCGCCGAGAGCGCCTCACCGAGCATCTCCCCGAGGGCCACCCCGGGCACCTCCGTGGGGTACTGAAACGCCAGGAACAACCCTGCCGCAGCACGTTGCCACGTCGGAAGGGCGAGCAGGTCGACGCCGTCGAGCGTGACGTTGCCGCCCGTGACCTCATAGCCGTGGCGGCCCATGAGCACGTGGGAAAGGGTCGACTTGCCGGAGCCATTCGGCCCCATCACCGCATGGACCTCGCCGGAGCGGACCACCAGGTCGACGCCGTCGAGTATCTGCTTGTCGCCGACCGATGCGGTCAGGCCTTCGATCACCAGTTCGCTCATGAGTCCTCCGCCGCGCTCAGCCAGACATCTCCATCGACCACCTCGGCATCCCAGACCGGCACTGGCCGCAGCGCCGGCAGCGACTGTGGCTCCCCGCTCCGGAGGTCGAATGCACTTCCGTGCTTGGGGCACTCCAGGGTGCACTCGTCTTCATCCACCTCGCCGCCGGACAGCGACACGTCAGCGTGACTGCACCGGTCGCCGATCGCATAGACGTCCTGGCCCACGCGCACCAGTGCCACACCCACCCCATCGACTTCGACACGGGTCGCCTCACCGTCGGTCAGCTCGCCCAGGGAGGCCACTCGGGTGCGGCTCACCTTGGTGCCCCCGCCGAGTCGCCCACGCCGGCAGGCGCGAGATGGCGGTCGAGCTCGGAGTCGATCCTGCTCGTCACCAGCACCCTCGCCTCGGGAACCGGGAAGTGATCGAGGGCATCGTCGAAGAAGCCTCCGACGATCAGACGCTGGGCGGCATCGGGCGGCACTCCCCTGCTCTCGAGGTAGTACTGCTGCTCCTCGTCGACGGGGCCGACCGTCGACGCGTGGGCACATCGCACGTCGTTGTTCTCGATCTCGAGGTTGGGCACCGACTCCGCCCACGCGTCCTCGGAAAGCTTCACGACCCGGTTGGCCTGCACGGCATCGGTGCCACGGGCACCCTCGGCGATGTGGATCATGCCCGTGTACACCGAGTGGGCAGAATCCGCGAGCGCGCCTTTGAAGTAGAGGTCGCTGGTGGTGTCAGGGGCTTGGTGCCGCTGGAAGGTACGCAGGTCGACCATGCGCTCCCCTCCTGCGAGGTAGGCCGCTGCAACGTCGCCTGCGGCACCCCGACCATCGAGGTGGCAGTCGATCCGCAAGCGCGCATAGTCGCCACCCATCTGCGCGACCCCTGCCAGCCAGGTCGCCTGCTGCGCGACGGTGGCGCCAAGCGTGCCCACCTGGGCGACCTGGGGGCCCAGATCCTGCACGACGCAATGGCTCACCCGCGCCGCTGCTGCGACAACCACCTCGGTGACCGGTGCGAACAACGCGGCGACGTCGTCTGACACGTTGACCTCGATCAACGACACCCGCGAGTTGTCGCCGCATCGCAGCACCAGCCGCGGGAAGGCGGCGACGCCGGGGGTGGAAACGTGGTTCACCACCACCATCGGTCGGTCGAGTTCGGCTCCAGCCGGCACTTCTATCACCACGGGGGTGGGCGCCAGGGCGGCGTTCCATGCCGAGAAGGCATCGTTGGACGGGGCATCGGCCGGCCCCAGGGGGTCGGCGCTCGTTGCAGGACCGAAGGTGACCCCCGATGCCTCCGCGTCAGCACATCCCATCGCAGAGGTAATCACGCCGTCGACGGTCACGATGTGGCCGCAGTGCTCTCCGAGTGCCTCGAGCGCGGCGGCAGCGGCTTCGGGAACGATCCCCGAACTCGTTGGGTCAGCGGAGTCGACCGGGATGAACCGCGAGGCGGGTAGGTCAGCTATGCGGCTGTAGCGCCATTCCTCGGCATCGGTGTCGGGAGTGGGCATCGCTTCGGCGACCGAGGCCCGCCCGCGCCGCCACTCCTTCAGCCAGTTTTCGCCTGGAATGCGCGTCGCCGATTGGGGGTCGAAGGGCAACTGCACGCGGATAATTTACACTATGGCGATAGTGCAATTCACGTCGGCGCAGGCCCGGCCGGCCGGCTGGGCCCACTGCCGGACCGGCCCCTGCGGAGCACCGTCAGTCCTTGTTCCGCCTGAAGAACCGCTTCCAGCCAGACCTGCGGGCGTGGCGCTCCCCGTCCACGTCAGCGATCACCGAAGGGGCGGCCTCGTTGACGATGTCCTCCGCCGCATCCAGCAGCGCCGCGATCGAGTCGTCCTCACCTAGACCGGGCGGCTCCGCCGGCGTCTCGGGCGTCACCAGCGTGCCGTGCGCCCAATTGACGTCGGCCATCCGGCGCTGGAACGCCTCGCAATCATCAGGGCAGCGCCATGGCGCCTCCGGAGCCAAGTCGAGGTCACACTTGCGCACCGTTTCACCGTTGGCATAGGTCCTCGACTCGAAGAACTTGCAGTCCTGTCGCATCGGCATCCATCCATCATGCCCAACTGCGGAGGTGTCAGGATGGCGCCGTGACAGAGGAAGTGGGGAATCGCTCAGGCAACGACGCCGGCGTCGATCGCAGCCAATCCACGAGCACTACCGCCGAACTCGCGACCGTACTCGGCGTGCTCGAGGACGCCGCAGTGCCGGTCGCGTTGCTCGACAGCCAGGCGAGAGTGCTTCAGGCCAACGCCCCCTTCGCCCGCGTGTGCGGAAGGCCCTCCGGGGAACTGCATGGCGAGCGCCTCTCCGCCTGGGTGATCGACGACGACCGGGCGACGGTGGAGGCCGTGATCGGCGAGCTGGCCGATGGCGCCGCGTCGGCGACTCACGGCACCGAGGCACGGCTCGTCGGCGCCGACGGCAGGGTGCGACCGATGAGCCTGCACCTGGGACTGCTCGGCGATACCCCCGGCGTAGCCCTCATGTGCATCGCGCATGACCGCAGCGCCGAGCGCCGCCGCGAACGCAGTGACCGCAGTGCCCGGATGGCCGAGGCAACCGCCGACACGACCGACACGGCGACCGGGCTGCCCAACCGCAAGAGCCTCGACCTGGCGCTCGCGTCGGCGGCGCGACGCAGCAATACCAACCAGGCCCCTTACGCGCTCATCCGGTGCGAACTCGGACTCGACGACGACGCCGGCGAGGCAACCGAGGTGTCGGTGGCCGAGCTGCAGGGATGCATCGATCGGGTGCGCCAGCGCCTCCGCCCCGCCGACACCGTGGCCCTGGTGGAGCCCGACGTACTGGTGGTGGTGGCCGAGGACCTGCACGACGAGCAGGACGCCGCGGGGGTTGCCTACCGACTCCTGTCGACGGTGGTGGAGCCGGTGCCGAGTGAGCAGGGCCCCGTGGGGCTGCGAATGGTGATCGGCGTCGCCATGGCAGATGGCGCCACACCGCCGCATGCGCTTGCAGCGGCCAGCACAGAGGCCGCCCTCGACGCCCGCGAACCCGGCGGGTTCAAGCTGATGGACCTGAGGGGCCTCGACGGCTGACCAGCCGAAGCCGGCTCAGCCCACGCTGCCTTCCCCCTCCTCTCCCCCGACCGGCCCGCCCCTCAACGGGTGGGCTTCGCGCAGCTCAGCCCACGCTGCCTTCCATCTGGAGTTCGATCAGGCGGGACCATTCGACTGCGTACTCCATGGGCAGGGTGCGGGTCACGGGCTCGATGAAACCGTTGACCACCATCGACATCGCCTGCTCCTCGGTGAGACCGCGGCTCATCAGGTAGAAGAGCTGCTCGTCCGCCACCTTCGAAACGGTCGCCTCGTGGCCCACGACGGCGTCGCGACTACCGACCTCCATGTAGGGGTACGTATCGGAGATCGAGTCCTCGTCGAGGATGAGGGCGTCGCACTGCACATGTGACCGGCAGCCGTGGGCACCGTCCTCCACGCGCACCAGTCCCCGGTACGACGAGCGACCGCCGCCCTTCGATATCGACTTGGACACGATCTTGGATGTGGTCTCCGGCGCGGCATGGGTCATCTTGGCGCCGGTGTCCTGGTGCTGGCCGGCACCGGCGTAGGCGACCGAGAGCACCTCGCCCGAAGCCTTCGGACCCACCATCACCACAGCTGGGTACTTCATCGTGAGGCGGGAGCCGATATTGCCGTCGATCCACTCCATGTGACCTTCGGCCTCCACCACGGCGCGCTTCGTGACGAGATTGAAGACGTTGGACGACCAGTTCTGGATCGTGGTGTAGGTGACCCGGGCGGCCTCCTTGACCACGATCTCAACCACGGCCGAGTGCAGCGAGTCGGACGTGTAGACCGGCGCCGAGCAACCCTCGATGTAGTGCACCTCGGAGCCCTTGTCCGCGATGATCAGAGTGCGTTCGAACTGGCCCATGTTTTCCGCGTTGATGCGGAAGTAGGCCTGCAGGGGCATCTCGACCTTCACGCCGGGAGGCACGTAGATGAACGAGCCCCCCGACCACACCGACGTGTTGAGTGCGGAGAACTTGTTGTCGTTGGCGGGGATCACCTTGCCGAAGTACTGCTTGACCAGTTCGGGGTACTCCCGCAGCGCAGTGTCCATGTCACAGAAGATGACCCCCTGGCGCTCGAGGTCCTCGCGGTTGCGGTGGAACACCACCTCGGACTCGTACTGGGCGGTGACCCCGGCGAGGTACTTGCGTTCGGCCTCGGGGATACCGAGCTTCTCGTAGGTGGACTTGATGGCTTCGGGCAGGTCGTCCCAGTCCTCGACCTGCTCCTCGGTGGGCTTGATGTAATAGAAGATGTCGTCGAAGTAGATCTCCGACATGTCCCCGCCCCAGTTCGGCATCGGGCGACGCTCGAAGGCCCGCAGCGACTTCATGCGGTTCTTGAGCATCCAGTCGGGCTCGCCCTTCATCCAGGACATCTCGCGAACGATGTCCTCGGTGAGGCCCTTCTTCGGCTTGTATACGTAGTCCTCCTCGTCACTCCATCCGAGGGAGTACTTGGAGAGATCGAGATCCACCGACATGGTGCCTCCGCTAGGGGTATTTACAACATCTGGATAGTAACAAACCCCTCCGCTGACCCGACATCGGCCAGAACACCACCGACAACCACCATGGGGGTACCGTTTGGCCGTGGACCTCATGACCCCGCCACCCGGTGCACCTCTGGCCGGTCAGCCAGCGCAACCGGCCGAGGGAGCGCAGCCGCGAGATGGCGACCACCCAGATGGCAGAGTCCACGCAGACAGGCCCTCCCGCATGTCCCGGGTGGCACTGCCGCTCGGCCTGGGCGCCGTAACGGTGTGCGGGTGCATCGCTGTCGCCGCCGCCGACCCCGGCGACAGCGGGACCCCGCTCTGCTGGTCGCGAGCTGTGTTCGGAGTCGACTGCCCATTCTGTGGCGGGCTCAGGGCAACCAACGCGCTGTTGCGCGGCAACATCGGCGATGCACTGGACCACAACGTGGTGCTCGCGGTCGCGCTGCCCGTCACCGTGCTCATGTGGCTGTGGTGGATGGGCCGCCGTCTGCGCGGTGGCGACTCCGAGCCCAAACGGATACCGCTGTGGATCTCGGTCACCGCAGCGGTGTTGGTCGTCGCGTTCGGAATCGTGCGCAACTTCACCGGCACCACGTGGGCGCGCTGGCTGCACTCCGACTCGTTCGTCGGCTGAACTCCCGGCTCAGCCGACCCCGCGAACTCCCGGCTCAGCCGACCCCGCGAACTCCCGGCTCAGCCGACCCCGCGAACTCCCGGCTCAGCCGGCAGTGTCGTGGTCCGGAAGGCGGCGCAGTTCCTCGCGGTAGCGCTCCGCACGGTGCACGTAGGACAGAACGCCGAAGTCGAAGTGACCCGGCTCGACTGCGTCCGGCTTGATCGTCGCCGGTACGCCGAGCGCCATGGCGAGTGGTGGCACGACCTTGTTGTTGCCCACGAACGCCCCGGCACCCACCACCGCTTCGCGGCCGATCTGCGCGTTGTGCAACACGATGGAGCCGGAGCCGATCAGCGCCTTGTCCTCCACGGTGCAGGCCTCGAGATGCGCGTTGTGGCCCACCGTCACGTGGTTGCCGAGCACGGTCGCCCACATCGGTGTTGTGTGCAGGACCGCACCGTCCTGCACCGAGGAGTCCTCGCCGACGTGGATCTCGCCGTCGTCGCCGCGCAACACGGCGCCGGGCCACACCGAGGACCGCGCCCCGATGGTGACCGATCCGATCACGACTGCGTCGGGATGTACGTAGGCATCCGGGTGGATCTCTGGTTCCTGGTGGCCCAGCGCGTAGATCGGCACTGTTCTAGATGCCGACGTGACGACCGTAGGAGCCCTTGAAGAACAGCAGCGGGCCGTGCTCGGAACGGTGCACCTGCATGGTGCGCACCCGGCCCACCACGATCTTGTGATCGCCGCCGGGATAGTCGGTCTCCAGTTCGCAATCGATGTGGGCCACGGCGTCGTCGATCCACGGGGAACCGGTTGCCGGCCCGGGCTGCCAGGAGATCTCAGCGAACTTGTCCTCGGCCTTGCCGGCGAACACGTTGGACAGCTCCACCTGGTGCTCGGAGAGCACGTTGACCGCGAAGCTGCCCGTGGCGGCCACCTTGGCCCATGACTGCGATGACTCCCCGACACAGAATCCGACCAGCGGCGGGTCGAGGGAGATCGAGAAGAAGGATCCGATCGCGAGTCCGTGTGCTCCTGCGTCGTCTGCTCCTGCGACCACAGTCACGCCTGTCGGGAAGTGGCCGAGCACCGTTCGGAACTCCTTGGGGTCGATCTCGATGTCCATGTGCTCGGAGTCGGCTCCGGTGCTGTCGGCCATGGGTTTCTCCTGGGTGGCGGTCTGTTGAGGATCCGGGCCGGGCCGGATGCGGGCGAGGCTACCGGCACACCGCAACGGCACCGAAATGCTGTCGCCGTGCGGTATGGGGGCCGTCGTTCAGCTGTCGGCGGTCTCGCGGTCGAGCGCGATCGTGAGTCCCTCATGGGCCGCGATCACTTCGACGGAACTCGACTCGGCAGCCCTGTTGCGCGCACCGTCGAGAAGTTCATCGATGTGTGCATCGCTGTGGCTCGGGTCGTGGTGAAACAGTGCAAGGGTGCGGGCTCCGGACTGCACCGCCACCTCGACGGCATAGTCGACGGTGCAGTGGCCCCAGTCCGAGCGCATCTCGAATTCCAGGTCATCGAACTGGGCGTCGTGTATGAGCACGTCCACCCCGGCGCAAAGCTCGAGCACCTCCGGAGCGACCCACCTGCTGCCCGGACCGGGCTGTTGGTGGTCACTCACGTAGGCGACGGACAAACCGTCGATCTCCACCCGGAAGCCAAGGGTGGGACCAACGTGGGGAACCATCGCTGCGGTGACCGCAGCGCCGTCAACGTCGAACGAGCCCGGGCTGATGTCGTGGAAGCTGATCGAGCAGGGAAGCGAATCGAGCTCGACCGGGAAGTACGGAGGCGTCAGGAACGACTTGATGACCTGCTCGAGTGAGCCGTCGGGTTGCGCGGGCCCGTACAGGTCGAGGTGGGCGCCTTCGGTCAGCAGCGGGGCGAAGAACGGGATTCCCTGCACGTGGTCCCAGTGGAGGTGGCTGACCAGCGCGGAGGCGCGGAACGGTTCGGGGTGCGGGCGGTGCAGCCCGAAGAAGCGCAGGCCCGTACCCAGGTCGAACACGAGGGGTTCGCGGCCGGGACGTTCGAGGACCACGCAGGAGGTGTTGCCGCCATAGCGCTGATGGGCGTCACTGGAGCACGGCGTGGAACCGCGCACCCCGAAGAACGTGACCTCCGTCGACACCTGTGTTGTCCCCTGTGTTCGTAGCGGCTGGCTGAGTCAGCCGTTTCCCCTGTGCGGGCCACCGGGACCCGGAAGGTGAACTCTAGGTGAATGAGGCGGATTTCTGAATGGGTTGTGACCGAATTCTCGCGACCTCCGCCGTGCAAACGGCGTCACTGGCGCTCTGGCCCCTGCGTCCTCCATATCCGGACTTCGCAGCGGTGCGGGTAGTCGAATCGCTCCCGTCCGCGAAGCTCGGGGTGGCCCGCCACGAGTTCGGCGGCCTCGGCCAGGAGGGACTCACGCGATTCGTGGTCCATGACAGCAACGAAGGATGTCGACCGCAGCCGTTCGAGTATCGATGCGGGGCTCGATGGCACCGGGTTGGCGAACGTCTGCAAGGTCGCGGCACCGAAGGCTCCATGGTCGGCCACCACCTGTTCCCAACTGCGTTCGCGCTGGTCGGAATAGGGCCGGCCACCGCTTCGGTCCTCGACGAGGTCGGCGAGTTCGCGCACCCAGTCGGCTGACTCGTCACGCACGTTGAACAGCATCGCCAGGGCCCCGCCTTCGGTCAGCACCCGCGCGATCTCCGACAGTGCCCTTGGAGCGTCGAACCAGTGGAACGCCTGCGCGACCGTCAGGGCTGCGAAGGATCCCGTGTCGAACGGCAACGCCTCCGCCGTTGCGGCGACGGCCGGTACGCCCGGCAGCGACCTGACGAGCTGCTCCAGCATCTCGGGCACCGGTTCCGCCGCGTACACCTCGACCCCGGCCCTCGACAGCTGGCCGGTGAGGATGCCGGTGCCCGCCGCCAGGTCGAGCAGAGGCCCGCCACGCACCGCTTCCTTCACCAGTCCGACCGCTTCGCGTGCATACCCCGGCCGCGCCCGCGCATAACTCCCCGCCGCCGAAGAGAACCCCCCGGTCGATACCGGATGCATCCCACTCACCTCACCAAACCTAGGCCCGGGCGAAGGGCAACCTCCTGCCGAAGCAGGGGGCGTGCGGCGAGCGGTGCGTCAGCCCGGCAGCACCCGAGTCGTACGGACGTAGGTGGCGGTCGACGAAAGAAGCGGCCTCAGTCGGACCAGACGTCGTCGTCGTACGGGCGCTTGCGCTGTGGGGCGGCTTCGGCCTTCCAGACCATGACCTTGCGCCTGAAGAAACAGACCTCGACTCCGTCCTGGTTGAACCCCTTGGTCTCGACGGTGACGATGCCGCGGTCCCCTTTGGAGGACTCGCGCTTGTCAAGGACCTTGGTCTCGGCGTAGATCGTGTCGCCGTGGAAGGTGGGGTTCTTGTGCTGAAGGGTTTCGACTTCGAGGTTGGCGATTGCAGCGCCCGAGACGTCGGGCACAGACATGCCGAGTACGAGTGAGTAGACGAGGTTGCCGACCACGACGGTCTTGCCGTGCACGGTCTCGTTCTGGGCGAACCATTCGTTGGTGTGCAACGGGTGGTGGTTCATGGTGATCATGCAGAACAGGTGGTCGTCGTACTCGGTGATCGTCTTGCCGGGCCAGTGGCGGTAGACGTCTCCGGGTTCGAAGTCCTCGAGGTAGCGGCCGAACTGGCGGTCGTGAACGGTCATGTTGGTCCTCCGGGACTGCTCGGGGTGAGGGGGTGGGGCGTTGCGTGGCGGACGGTAGCGGCCACTGTTCGCGGCGACCAACCGCTGCCGCCTCGCGCTTTGCGTGCACAAATACAACGCACAGCGCGATAGAGAGTGAGGTCGCGCGAGACTTGCGCGCGATCAGAACCATTTCCCCCTACCGCTCCCACGGATTGTGCCGTAGTCTGCACATTCCGTGACCACCCGATGGTGGCACTGACTCGGCCAGCGACGTTGGGTGTCGCACCCGGCCCAACGGGCCGCCAGACGGGAGAACGATGCAGGACATTGCGGGGTTGGAGGCACAGCGCAGCGTCGGAGGCCGGCTGCCGGAGCCGGGAGCGTTCACAGCCGTCATCGCAGTCCGTATGGTCACCGCGGTCACGATGGGAATCATCATCGCGGTCATCCCCATGTTCGGCCCCTGGCGGGTGGTGCTGGGCGTGATCGTGGCGGCCAGTGAGGTGTTGGCCAATCTGCATGCACTGGAGAGACTCGCCCGAACCGGCATGCCGAGCGTCGCCATTCCGATCGCCGACATCTCGCTCACGCTGGTGGTCCTGTGGGCGGCACCAGAGGCGCTGCCCATCGCAGGAATCGTTTACGCCAGCATCACAGCGCTCAACGTGTTCTGGTACGGACCCCGCACATCCACCGTGCTCGCCGCCACCTGCGGCGTCGCAATGCTTGCAGCGGGGCTCTACTACCAGCCGGCGTTGTGGGTCGTGAGTGTGGTCACCTACTCGATCTGCGCCACCGTCACGATCATCGTGCTGCACAGCATCGCTTCGAGCGCTGCGCGCACACGACGTCGCTACGACGCCCTGGTCAACGGTCTCGATGCGGTCGTGTGGGAACAGGACGGCGACGGCACGAAGACCTTCGTGTCCGGAAACGTGGCAGAAGCCCTCGGCACCTCGAGCATCGAGTTCGGACGACCCGGCTTCCAGCTGGCCAGGGTCCACCCCGATGACCGAGACGCCCTGAGCGACGCTCGCCGTCGCAACGACGACGGCCGCAGCACCGAGACCCATGTGCGGATCCTCGACGACACGGGCAGCTACCGGAACATCCACGAGCGCGTAACAGTGTCACTCAACTCCGACGGCACCGTTGCGGGCGCCCGCGGGCTCTTGTTCGACGAGTCCGAACGCTGGGCCCGCGAGTCGGTCATGCGAGGCCATGCCGAGTTCATCCGGGGCATCCCGGTGGCCCTCACCGTGTTGCATCTGGCCGACACAGAAGACCCGTCGTCGCTGCAGATCGTGTCGATGAACCCGGCCGGCGAGGCAACGTTCGGCAAGATCACATCTGCCTCGCCGTTGCAGTCGGTCATACCGATCAGCGAGGAGTGGGTGGACCGCCTGGCCTCGGTGGCTCGGGCCGCGGAGGCCTACGAGAGCCCGTTCGTGAGCCTCGGCGACACCGACGACGTGTTCGCGATCAGGGCTGTGCCGCTGCCCGACAACCACGTGGGTGTGTCTTTCGAGGACGTCACCAAGCGCGCTCGCCTGGCCGAGTCCTTCCGTCATCAGGCACACCACGATGCCCTCACCGGCCTGCCCAACCGGGCTCACTTCAACGAACGGCTGGCCGAGCTGCTCGGCGGCAAGGACTGCCCGCCGATCGCGCTCCTGGTCGTCGACCTGGACGAGTTCAAGGAGATCAACGACGCGCTCGGCCACGAGTACGGCGACCGGGTGCTCACCGAGTTCGCCCGCCGGCTCGGCCGCAGGCTCCGCAACTGCGACCTCGTGGCACGCCTCGGAGGTGACGAGTTCGCCGTGTTGTTGACCGACTGCTACGGCGAGGACCACGCCCTCGAGGTTGCGGGCCGCATCCTCGACACCTGTGAAACCCACTTCGAGGTCGGCGAGTTCCGCTTCCAGGTCGGAGCATCTGTCGGCGTTGCGGTCGCACCCACCCATGGCTCCGATGGCGAGACGCTGCTGCGTCGGGCCGACTCGGCGATGTACCGCGCCAAGGCCACGGGTGGTGGCGCAACGCTGTACTCGCCCGGCCAGGAACTCAGCACCGTGAGGCGCCTCGAACTCATGGGTGACCTGCGCGAGGCGATCCGCTCGGATGCCATGGAGGTGCACTACCAGCCCCGGGTCGACCTGCGCAGCCACCGCACGGTGGGTCTGGAGGCGCTCGTACGCTGGCGCCACCCCCGCCACGGGCTCCTTCCACCGGAGGAGTTCATCGAGCTGGCCGAGATGTCGGGCAACATACGCGAGCTCACACAGTGTGTCGGCGAACAGGCTGCCGACGAGATGGAGAGCCTGCTGGGCAAGCACGAGCTGACGCTGAGCATCAACCTGTCCGCCAGAAGCCTCTATGACCCGCAGCTGGCGGACTGGGTCGAGGACTTGCTGGCCAACACCGTGATCGCACCGGAGCGCCTCTGCTTCGAGATCACCGAGACGGAGTTGATGGACGATCCGAGTCGCTGCCTGCCGCTGTTGCACGAGGTGCGCCGCCACGGAGTGAAGTTCAGCGTGGACGACTTCGGCACGGGCTACTCGTCGCTGGCGTACCTGCGTGAGCTCCCGATCGACGAGATCAAGATCGACCGCAGCTTCGTGGCCGACCTGCACCGCGACGACACGATCGTGCGTTCGGTGATCGACCTGGGCCACAACCTCGGACTGCACGTGGTCGCCGAAGGCGTGGAGGACGCTCTCACCGAGCACAGTCTGCGCACGATGGGTTGCGACAGCGCGCAGGGCTTCCACTGGGGGGCGGCGATGCCGGCCTCGACGCTGGCCGTGAGGCTTGCCGGCGCTTGGGAGAACCCGGTTACCGCCCAGTAATCTCGGTGCCCATGAGCACCTCCCCTGTCACTCCCGCAGACCTCGACGCTGCCCGTGGTGCCCTGGAGACGGCACAGGCAGTCGTCGACTCGGCCATCGATCAGCTCGCCGAGTCCGGTATCGACGACAACCAGGTCCTGGCCTACGACACGGCGCACGCTGCGGCCGCCGTGATGGCGGCACGCGGCCTGCTCGAGTACGGCTCGAAGGGAGAGCAGGAAGCCGCTGTCACCTGCGCGTTCGCGGCCGATGTGATCGCAGACCTGGCTTCCAAGCTCTACGGCCGCGAGGACGAATGGGGCGTGCAGCCGGGGGCCCTCGACGACGCCCGCGCCTTCACCGCCACATACCGCGACCCGGCATACTTGGCCTCGCTGGCCGACATCGACGGCAGCCGTGGCCTCGATGACGACTTCGAGATGGTGCAGGACACCTTCCGGCGCTTCGCCGAGGAGAAGCTGATGCCGATCGCGGAGCACATCCACCGCGAGAACGACGACATCCCCGAGGACATCATCACCGGCCTCGCTGAGATGGGTGCCTTCGGCCTGTCGATCGGTGAGGAGTACGGCGGCTTCGCCTCCGGCGGCGAGTCCGACTACATCGCCATGGTCGTTGCCACCGAGGAGCTGAGCCGCGGGAGCCTGGGCGCCGGCGGATCGCTGATCACCCGCCCCGAGATCCTCGCCCGGGCCCTGGAGGCGGGCGGCACCGAGGAGCAGAAGAAGGAATGGCTCCCCCGCCTCGCCACCGCCGAGGTCATGAACGCCGTGGCGGTCACCGAACCCGACTACGGATCCGACGTGGCCGGCGTAACGGTCGCCGCGACCCCCACCGAAGGCGGCTACCTGGTCAACGGCGTGAAGACCTGGTGCACGTTCGGCGCCCGGGCCGACGTGCTCATGCTCCTGGCCCGCACCGACCCCGACCGCAGCATTGGCCACAAGGGGCTGTCGATGTTCATCGTGCCCAAGGAGCGCGGTGACGGACACGGCTTCCAGATCACCCAGGACAATGACCACGGTGGGGGCAAGATGGAAGGCCGACCGATCGACACCCTCGGCTACCGCGGCATGCACTCCTATGAGGTGGCGTTCGACAACTGGTTCGTGCCCGAGGAGAACCTGATCGGCCTCGAGGGAGGCAAGGGCAAGGGCTTCTACTACCAGATGGCGGGTTTCGAGAACGGACGCCTCCAGACGGCGGCAAGGGCCGTCGGCGTGATGCAGTCGGCCCTGGAGGAGGCCCGCACATACGCCGAGGAGCGCAAGGTCTTCGGTCAGCCGATCGGCGACTACCAGCTGACGCGGGCAAAGCTCGGCCGCATGGCGGCCACCATCCAGGGTTCGCGCCAGTTCTCCTACGAGGTGGCCAAGATGATGGCCAAGGGAGAGGGCACCCTCGAGGCCTCGATGATCAAGGCCTACGTGTGCAAGGCCGCCGAGTGGGTCACCCGCGAAGCGATGCAGATCCACGGCGGCATGGGCTACGCCGAGGAGTACACGGTCAGCCGCCTATTCGTCGACGCCCGCGTGCTGTCGATCTTCGAGGGCGCGGACGAGACGCTGTGCCTGAAGGTGATAGCCCGCCAGCTCGTCGCCGGTCGCTGATCCCCGACCACATTCGCTGAAGCTCACCGGGGAGCGCTCCCGCGCTCCGATCGGCCCCTAGGGTGGATCGGGGAGGAGCACGCACGCATGAGCGACTATCAACGAGATCCGAGCTGGTGGCAGGCAAGCGACGGCAAGTGGTATCCGCCCGAGCAGGCCCCGCCCACAGCGGCGCCGAACCTCTCGGGCGGCTTCTGCTCCAACTGTGCCCAGCCGATGCAACCCCAGGCGGCGATCTGCACGTCGTGCGGATTCGCCCGCAATGCGGCCGACAACTACTGCTCGGTATGCGCCACACGGACGACACCGGGACAGGCGGTGTGCCTCAATTGCGGATCGTCCCTGATCGGCCCGGCTGCCGCCGGAAGTGCACAGAAGGACCGGACCACGGCGGGCATCCTGGCGATCCTGCTGGGATCCCTCGGCGTGCACAAGTTCTACCTCGGCCGCACGAATGCCGGAGTGATTCTGCTGCTGGTGACCCTGGTCTCGTTCTGTTGTGGCTTCTTCCTGCTCTTCCCGTGGCTGCTGCTGGCCGGAACCGGAGTCATCGGGATCGTCGAAGGCGTGATCATCCTGGGCAAGTCGGATGCGGAGTTCCAGGAGATCTACGTGAGGCAGGCCAAGGAGTGGTTCTGAGCGAGCAGGCCGCCGGGCGGCCTGCTCCTCCGTCGCTCCCGGCCGGCCCGGCCCCGGACCCCACGCGATGGATCACGCGGGGATTGCTCGCATCCGCCGCCGGTGCCACCGCGGTCGTGGCATGGGTGCCGGGAGTCGCCTCGCACCTGTACGACGCCGGCGGCGAGTGCCCCTTCCGGTCCGCCACCGGCCTGCTCTGCCCGTTCTGCGGCATGACGCATGCAACCGTGGCGCTGCTGCGGGGGGACCTGGGCACCACCATCGCGGAGCATCCGTTCGCCACGGTGTACGTGGTGGGCCTGGCCGCGATGATCCGCCGGTCCTTCGGTCCGACGGATCAGCCCATGTCGATCATGGCGCGGCACTTCTTCGTGGCCGCCGCCGTGCTGTTCGTGCTCTTCGCGATTCTCAGAAACCTGTGACGGCGCGCCGGCAGTACGGCCTGCAGGCACACAGGTCCGAGCGACTCACCGACGCAGGAGTGGCCTTCGACGAGCGATCAGCCGAGGGCGGCGATGGCGTCGGCGACCGCGATGGCGCGGCGCGCGTTGTCGACGTGCAGGTTCTCGATCATCTTGCCGTCGACGGTCACGACACCCTTGCCCTCGGCAACGCCGGCCTCGAAGGCCTCTATGACGCGCCGCGAGTACTCCACTTCGTCCTCACCGGGAGCAAACGCCTCGTTGCAGGGCTCGACCTGTGAGGGGTGGATGATCGTCTTGCCGTCGAAGCCCATCTCCGCCCCCTGCTCGCACTCCGCGGCAAACCCGTCTGGGTTGCGCACGTCGTTGTAGACGCCGTCGAGGATGACCTTGTCGGCGTAACGGGCTGCGTTGACGCAGCGGGCAAGGCCCCAGAGCAGGGGGCCGCGGCCCGGCACGAGTGCCGCCCGCAACTCCTTGGCCATGTCGTTGGTGCCCATGACCAGCACTTCCAGGCGCTCGGAACTGGTGGCGACCTCGACCGCGTTCTCGATCGCGGCGGGCGTCTCGAGCATCGCCCACAGGCGGGTGTGGTCGGCCACGCCGGCGGATTCGATGATGCGCTCCACGGTCGCCACATCGGCGGCCGAGTTGACCTTCGGCACCACGATGCCGGCCGGGCCGGCCTCGGCAGCCGAGCGGAGGTCGTCCTCCGCCCACTCGGTCTCGAGACTGTTGACACGGATCGTGAGCTCACGGTTGCCGTACTCACCCGACGAGACTGCAGCCGCCACCTTGGCGCGGGCCTCCGCCTTCATGTCCGGGGCGACGGAGTCCTCGGTGTCGAAGATGATCGCATCGCAAGCCAGGCCCTTGGCCTTCTCGAGTGCCTTGTCGTTGGCGCCCGGCATGTAGAGCGCCGTGCGCCGCGGACGATAGTCGTTGCTGTCACTCATCTTCACTCCTCAGAAGCCGTAGAGGGAGGCGAGTTCGGGGTCGTTGGCGGCCAGCTCCTTCGCGAGGTTGACCACCACCTTGCACTGCTTCACGGAGGCGTCGTCCTCCATCTTGCCGTTGAGCATGATGGCACCGGTGCCGTCGCCCATGGCCTCGATGACCTGCTGGGCGTGGGCAACATCGCCGGCGTCGGGGCTGAACACGCGCTTGGCGATGTCGATCTGCACGGGGTGCAGCGACCAAGCGCCGACACAGCCCAGCAGGTACGCGTTGCGGAACTGGTCCTCGCAGGCGACCGTGTCCTTGATGTCGCCGAACGGCCCGTAGAACGGCAGGATCCCCGCCATTGCGCAGGCGTCGACCATGCGGGCGATCGTGTAGTGCCAGAGATCCTGCTGGTAGGAGTTGCGATCGGCGCCGTAGGCCGGGCCGTCGTCGCCATCGGGCGGGTCGTCGCGGACCAGGTAGCCCGGATGACCGCCACCCACGCGGGTGGTCTTCATGCGACGGTCCGCAGCGAGGTCGGCCGGGCCGAGGCTGAGGCCCTGCATGCGCGGCGACGCGAGGCATATCTCCTCCACGTTGGCCACGCCCCGCGCGGTCTCGAGGATGGCGTGCACCATCAGTGGCTTCGTGAGGCCGGCCTTGGCCTCGAGCTGCGCGAGCAGGCGGTCCACGTAGTGGATGTCCTCGGGGCCCTCTACCTTGGGGACCATGATCACGTCGAGGCGGTCGCCGATCTCGGTGACCAGAGTGGTCAGGTCATCGAGCACCCATGGCGAATCAAGGCTGTTGACGCGGGTCCACAGCTGGGTGTCGCCCAGGTCCATCTCCCTGCCTACCCGCACCAGGCCGTCGCGGGCCTCCTGCTTGGACTCCATCGGGATGGCGTCCTCGAGGTTGCCCAGCAGGATGTCGACCTTTCCTGCCATGTCAGGCAGCTTGGCGGTCACCTTGTCGAGGTGGGGTGGGAAGAAGTGGATCATCCGCGACGGGCGGACAGGGATTTCGCGGAGCGGCTCGGGTGCTCCTGCTGCGAGCGGGGCGAAGAAGTCCTTGGGGCTGCGCACGGTGCCTCCTGGGCGTGTCGTCGGGCATTTGGCGACCTCGCCCGACCGTAGAGTGGACTTGGCCGCCCGGCCAACTCACGGCACCCACCCGCCGCGGCACGCGGATCCGAACAGAGCCGGCGCGCGCCGCAACGGTTCGCGGACCGCGGTACCGAGCGACGGGTAGGGTCGCCTGCATGCGAGCAGTGGTATGTCGGGAACTCGGAGAACCGGAGACGGTCGAGGTCGAGGAGCGTGAATCCCCTCCCCTGGCCGGTGACCGGGTGCGCGTGCGGGTAGCTGCGGCGGGGGTCAACTACGTAGACGGCCTGTTCGTGCAGGGCCGCTACCAGATGGTGCCCCCGGTGCCCTTCACTCCGGGCTCGGAGCTGGCGGGTGAGGTCACCGAAGTCGGCGCGGACGTCGACGGCTGGGAACCCGGCCAGCGCGTCATGGCCAGTGTCGGACTTGGTGGCTTCGTCGACGAAGCCAACCTGCGGCCCGAACAGCTACTCGCGGTGCCTGATTCCGTGAGTTTCGAGCAGGCAGCCACCCTCGGGCAGTCCTATGCGACGGCCTGGTTCAGCCTCAGGCGGCGAACCATCGCGAGAGCGGGCGAGTGGATGGTGGTGCTCGGTGCTGCGGGCGGTGTCGGGCTTGCGATGCTGGATGTCGGGCGGGCACTCGAGCTCAACACGATCGCGGTCGCATCGACCCGCGAGAAGCTGGAGCTGTGCATCCGGCGTGGCGCGCATGAGGTGATCGACTACTCCGAGGAGGATGTGAAGGACCGCGTGCGCGAGATCACCGGCGGCGGGGCCGACATCGCGGTCGATCCCGTCGGCGGCCCCCATGCCGAGGCTGCCCTGCGGGCACTTGGCGAGTTCGGGCGCCTCATCATCATCGGCTTCGCCTCGGGCGACATCCCCAGCCTTCCGGCCAACCAGGTCCTGTTGCGCAACCGGTCGGTGATCGGAGTCGACTGGGGTCTGTGGGCGATGGCCAACCCGGCGGACAACGCCGAGATGATGGCGGAGGTCCTCGAAGCCATCGGCAACGACACCCTGAAGCCGGTCGAGCCGGACACGATTCCGCTCGATCAGGCTGGAACCGCCATGCGCGACCTGCTGGACCGCAAGGTCACCGGCAAGCTCTGCCTCGTGCCCTGATCCCCGAGACCTCGGCCGGGCGGGCCGAAGGCGCTCAGCCCTCGGCTTCGGTGCCCGGGAGGCTGACGGGCGTCTCCTCCTCGCCGCCTTCACCGCTGCCGCCGCTGGACTGGGACTGTCCGGTGGCGAGCTCGTCGACGAGGGTCTGGAAGTTCGCCACCGGGATCTCGCCCGAGCCGCGCTGCCAGACCTTGCCATCGGCATCGATCATCACGAAGTACGGCGTGCCGGAAAGCCCGTAGGTCGCACCGACGCTGTTGGCGTCGTCGTCGAGCAACACCTGCGGCGTCCAACCTTCGGTCGCCAGCCAGTTGGATGGCGGGTAGTTGGGTCGGCTCTGGTCGACGATCGTGCTCACACCGATGATCTCGAGGTTCTCGGGGACGTCTCCGGAGTCGATCCAGTCCTGGAGGGCCGGGACCTCGGCCTGGCAGTGCCCACACCACGATGCGAGGAACACGAGCATCTTCGGCGTGCCGTCGCCCGGGTCGATGGTGACCACGGACTCGTCGAAGCTCTGGCCGACCACCTTGGGAGCGGGCATGCCCACAGCCGGATCCGAACCTGCGGGGACGAGACCCGACTCGGAGAGTACGGGGAGGTCTTCTCCGCTGATCTGTACCGGTGCGGTCTCCTGCTTGGCGTTCTTGGCCGCCGCGGCGCCTGTGCCTGCCACCGCGTCACCACCGCTGTCGCCGTTGCCGGACAAGATGACGATCAGGCCGATGATGACGACCACGACGGCAACCGCGCCACCGATGATCCAGGCCATCTTGTTGTCGCCGCCTGATGACGCGCCTGCCGGCGTCTCGTACGGGCTCGAGCCCTTGCGTGTGGTGGTCATTTCGTCAGCTCCGCTTCGATCGGTTCTTCGATGTTATCGACACGCTCACCCGAGGTTGCCTTCGGCCGGTACAGCAGGATCAGCGCCGCGATGGTCAGGAACGCCACCCACGCCATTCCGGGGATCGACAGGAAGTGGTACTTCCAGATCCACACGGTCGAGCAAGGGGTGGAGGTCGAACAAGCCGTCTCGATGCTGTCGGGGAATCGCTCCACCAGGTAGTGGTACGTGGAGATGCCGGCACCCACGATCACCATCGGCAGTGATATCCACCGCATCAGGACCCGTCGCCCGGCCGGCCAGAGAAGGGCGAGGCCCAGGATCAGCACCTGGGGATACATGAACCCGCGCTGCCACCAGCACAGGTAGCAGGGCGGCAGCTTCTCGACCTCGGAGAGCCACAGACTCCCGGCGGTGGTCATCGTTGCCACGGCAAACGCCATCGGCAGCGCGGCCTGCGCCATGCCTTCGCGAAGGGGACGCACCGATTCGGGCAGTCCACGGTTGAATAGCGACACGACCGACAGCACGAGCACGCACGCCAGGAACGCCACGCACAGCAGCGCGAGCAGCGACAGGAACGTGATCATCTTCGAGTCGATCATCGGGCGCGAACTGTAGCGGCGTAGCGGTCGAGCACGGCCCACCGGCCGAGCACCCTCTCAGGCTGACATCTCGAGTGGAGCCTGGCCCATGACGGGTGCCGAATGCGTCAGGAGGTCAGTCCATCATGAGCACCGTGCGCAGGCCCTTGCCTGCCGCAGCATCCGCCACGGCGTCGTTGATCTCTGCCAGCGGCCGGCGGGCAGTGACCATGTCGTCGAGCGGCAGCCGCCCCGCCTGCCACAGGTCCACCAGTCGGGGGATGTCACGAATCGAGTTGGATGACCCGAGCAGCGAGCCTTTCAGGCCCTTCTCGCTGAACATCATCGTGACCGGGTTGACCACCATGTTGTCGTCGACGGGAGCGGCACCGACCATGACGGTCTCGCCTCCCGCGCACGTCGCATCGAGGCAGTTCTGCAGCAGGGCCGAGGAGCCCACCGCGTCGAAAGCGGCGTCCACCCCGCCAGGGACCAACTCATTGACCCGCGCCACTACGTCCGCGTCGGTGGGGTCGATCACCTCGGTGGCACCGAAGGCCATCGCCTGCTCGCGTCGGGACTCCGAGGGGTCCGACACGATCACATGCGACGCTCCTGCGATCGAGGCTCCCGCCGCGATCGACACTCCGATCCCGCCCGCTCCGACCACCAGCACCGCGTCTCCCGGTTCGATGTCAGCCGTGTTGATGGCGGCACCCACTCCGGTCTGTACGGCACAACCGATGACGCATGCCACGTCCAGCGGAAGCTCGGGGGCGATGCGGATCGCGCCCTCCTCGTCGACGATCACCTCTTCGGCCCAGGCGGCGAGCCCGACGCCGCGGTAAACCACCTCGCCCCCACGCGAGAGCTTGGTGGTGCCGTCCGCGAACGTGGACGTCATCAGGGCGCCGGTGCGCTCACAGGCACCCGGCCGGCCGCGGCGGCACCCGCGACACCGCCCACAAGCGGGGTTGGGGCTGCACACCACATGGTCACCGACGGCCACCGACTCGACACCGGGGCCCACTTCGCTGACCACACCGGCGGCCTCGTGGCCCGGAATCGTGGGGCCGAACACCGGAAACGTGCCATTGATCAGCGACAGGTCGGAATGGCAGATCCCGCAGGCGACGACCTTCACTCTGACCTGCCCGACTCCGGGCGAGTCGAGCTGCACGTCGTCGGCCAGCTCGAGCGGGGTGTTGGGTTCGTTGAGGATCGCTGCGCGCATCGCCGCACTGTATTGCCCCGGCGGGCCCGGCCGTCCGCATTCGGCGCCCGGTGCCCGACCCCGACGGGGGCTCAGTGACGGCGGGCCAGCAACCGCTCCGTGAGGCTGCGCACCTCGTCGAGAACCAGGTACAACGCTGCCGCTGCGACACAGATCCCCCATTGCGCCCAGGTGAGTCCGACCGTGTCGAAGATCCCCTGGAGCCAGGGCACCTCCACCACGAGCACCTGCACTCCGACCACAGTTGCCAGCGAGACCCACAGGAAACGGTTGGTGAGGCTGTGGCGCGAGAACACAGAGCCCTTCGGCATCCGCACCGCGAGTGCGTTTCCCATCTGCAACAGGACGAATGTCGTGAACGTCATCGTCAACGCCACATCGGTACCCACTTCGCCGTCGGCCACGTTCAGCAGGCCGAGCGTGATGATCGTCATCACCACCGCACCGGCAATGATCCGCGCAAGCCGCTCGCCACTCAGGATCGTGGCTCCCGGCGGCCGCGGTGGCCGGTCCATCAACCCCTCGCGTGGAGGATCCACACCCAAACTCACCGCTGGGGGACCGTCGGCGATGATGTTGATGTAGAGCACCTGGATGGCAGTGAACGGCGTGGGCATGCCGAGCAGCCGGCCGAACAGAATCGTGCCTATGGCGGCGATGTTGGTCGTGAGCTGGAAGCGCACGAAGCTCAGGATGTTCTCGTAGATGGCGCGGCCGCGCCTGACCGCCGCCACGATCGTGGCGAAGTTGTCATCGGCGAGCACCATGTCGCCCGCTTCCTTGGTGACCTCGGTGCCCGTGATGCCCATGGCCACTCCGATGTCGGCCCGCTTCAGTGCCGGAGCGTCGTTGACGCCGTCACCGGTCATGGCCGCAACCTCTCCATTGGCCTGCAGCGCCGTGACGACCCGGACCTTGTGCTCCGGTGACACCCGAGCGCACACGCCCACCTGCTCGATCACCGCGGCGAGCTCCTCGTCGTCCATGGCATCGATCTCGGCGCCCGTGATCACCTCACCCGAGATGCCGAGCTCGGCTGCGATCGCGGCTGCCGTCGCGGCGTGGTCCCCGGTGATCATGCGCACGGCGATGCCTGCGTGGTTGCACTTCTCGACCGCTTCGACTGCTTCGGGCCGCGCCGGATCAAGGATTCCCACGAGCGCCTCGATGCACAGGTCATGCACCTCTGCTTCGAGGTTCGCTTCGAACTCTGCGGCACGCACCGGCAGCAATCGACGCGCCACGGCGAGCACGCGAAGGCCGGTGGAGCCGAGCTCGCTGTTCGCCGCTTCGAGCCGTTCGCGCCATGCGCCGTCGAGCGGCTCCTCCCCCAGCGGCGTGGCCACCCGATCCGCCCGCGCCAGCACCACATCGGGCGCTCCCTTGACCACCAACACCGACGAGCCGGGCCCGGAGGAGTCGTGCAACGTGGCCATGTACTTGGTTGCGGAGTCGAAGGGCACCTCGCCGACGCGCGGGCGCTGCCGGCGCAGCTCCGCTGGATCCACACCTGCCTTCTGAGCCAGCACCACCAGGGCGGCCTCGGTGGGGTCACCGACCACTTCGAACACGCCTTCGGCTCCGTCCTCTGCGGGGCGGACCACTGCGTCGTTGCACAACACGGCCATCTCGAGTGCTTCGAGCAGACCCTGATCGGCGACCTTGGAGTCGGGTACACCGCCGGCGTCAGCGATCACACCGTCGGGGGAATAGCCGAGGCCAGTGACCTCGAACATGTGACCACCACGCACGAGGCGCGTCGCGGTCATCTGGTTGAGCGTGAGGGTGCCTGTCTTGTCAGAGCAGATGGCAGTGGTCGACCCCAGGGTCTCCACGGACGCCAGGCGTTTCACGATCGCGTTGTGCGATGCCATCTGTGACACACCGAGCGCCAACGTGACGGTCACCACGGCAGGCAGGCCCTCGGGTATGGCCGCCACAGCAAGGGCGACCGACTCGATCAGCGCATCGGCCACCGTCTCGCCCTGCGCGATTGCCACGCCGAACACCACGAGCACCGCCACGATGGCGATGACCGCCAGCCGCTTGCCGAGCACGTCGAGTTGCCGCTGAAGCGGTGTCTGCTGCTCGGGTGCCTCGGCCAGCATGCCGGCCAGGCGACCAACCTCCGTGTCCATGCCGGTGGCGGTGACCACGAGCTCGCCGCGGCCACGCACCACTGTCGAGTTCATGAACCCGCAGTTGTCGCGATCTCCGATCGCAGCCGCCTGCTGCTCGTCCAGCGTCGCCGTGTGCTTGTCCGCAGGCACCGACTCCCCCGTGAGCGCGGCCTCCTCCACGCCCAGGTTGTTGGCCGACACGAATCGCCCGTCGGCGGGGATCCGGTCGCCTGCCTCGAGCAACACGACATCACCGGGCACGATCTCCGACGCCGGCACCTCCAACAGTTCCCCGCCGCGGCGCAACCGCACGACCAATTCGAGCATCGAAGCCAGCGCGGCCATCGCGGCATCCGCGCGGTACTCCTGCACGAACCCGAACACGGCGTTGATCAACAACACCACGAGGATCACTATCGGGTCCTTCAGGTCGCCTACAGCCGCCGAAACCGCCGCGGCGCCGAAGAGCACGTAGACCAGCACGTTGCGGAACTGCGCGAGGAAGCGGTGCAGCGCCGAGGGCGGCTCCGGCTCGTCGAGCTTGTTGGGTCCCTTGACCTCGATGCGGCGCGCCACCTCGCTCGGTGACAGGCCGTCGACGAGGTCCGCGTCGAGCGCCTCGGCCACCTGGGCCGGGGTCATCACCGCAGGGTTTGCAACACCCAGGGTGTCACCGGCCAGTTGGTCCGCCATTGCGCATTGACGGTAGTGGCAGTGCGGGACCCGGGAGTACTGCGGCGGGAGGACTCAGCGGATGCCGACGCCGCGGCGACGGTTGGCGTACCGCTCGACGTCGTCGATGTCGAGGGCCCGCAGCCGCCCGACCCGACCAGAGGACAGCACGCCCGCACCGACCAGTCTCTTCACCGTGCCGACAGGCAGGCCCAGGCGGTGGGCCGCCTGCTCTGCTGTGCACCAGTGCCGAGTATCCATATTCTCGTTTCGGCCCGGCGGCGACGCTTCTTCACAAAACGCCGACAAAGGGCCGGTCGGCCCAATGACCCAACCACGGACGGACCCCATGGCGGAGGAACCGCGGGCTGTCATACCGGTTGGTGCCCGAACTGCCGCGAGAGGTCGGACGTAACGGCCACCAGCTGCTTCGCCAGCTCGTCGACCCGGTCCCGGAAACGCTCGATCGGGCCACATACCGACAGCACCATGACGGGCTCGCCGGTGTGGTCGAACACCGGGGCTGCAACTGAGCCGGCGCCGGCCTCGCGCTCGCCCAGCGACACGGCGTAGCCGCGCTTGCGGATCGCCTCCAGGTCGGCTTCCAGTGCCTGCGCGGAGGTGATTGTGGAGTCGGTCACCGCCGGCAACTCGGCGTCGAGCACGCGGCGACGCTCCGAGGGCGGCATGAAGGCCAGGAACGCCTTGGAGGACGACCCTGCGTGCAACGGGTAGGAGCCTCCCACCTGGATCGTCATCTTGACCTCGACCGGCGGGGTGACCTGGTCCACGTACACCCGCTGCCCACCGCTGAGGACACTCATCGTGGCCGTCTCGCCGGTCGTCTCCGAGAGTCGACGCATGGCGGCCACCGCCGTGGCGCGGTGATCGAGGCCGTCGCGGTACGCATCGGCGAGCACCAGCACCGCAGGGCCGAGCGAATACCGCCGGGTCTCCTCGTCGAGGGTGACCAGGTCGCGGTCTCGAAGCGATGACAGGATCCTGTGCACCACCGCCTTGGAGATCCCGAGCGTCGATGCGATCTCGGTCACTCCCAGTGTGCGCGCTTCGCTGCGGGCGAAGAGGAACAGGACGTCGGCAGCCCTCTCGATCGCAGCGACGTTGCGTTCGGCAGTCCGATTTCCCGTGGAATCTGCTGGCATTCTGACTCCTGTGGTGGCGGGCGGAGGAAGGCCCGCCATGAGCGTGGAACCCGGTCCGGTGCGAGGCTTGTGCACCCGGGACCGACCCGCACTGCAAGTACGGGATCCCAAGCTAGCGGAACGGCGTTCCTGTTCCGTGAACCGCAACGCCGTACTGGACCCGCATTGACGCCGGTCCGTTTCGAGGCCAAAATGGAATGCTGTTCCGCCCTGCGGAACGACAACCAGACACCTCGTCAGAGGTGGGTCCGGGAACGGGTCCCGAAGGACTTCAGCGGATGGCAGCTCCAGTGGGGCGACTGCTGAACGTGTTTCGGTCCATTGCGACAATGCGAGGAGAATGGGGGCCGAATGAGCAACGACATCGACGCCGGTACCCAGCCTGGTCCCCTGGCGGGGCTCAAGGTCATCGACCTCTCCACGGTGCTCGCCGGCCCGCTCACCGCACAGATCCTCGGCGACTACGGCGCAGATGTCATCAAGGTCGAGCATCCCGAGCGCGGGGATTCGTTCCGCACCCACGGCCCCTCCAGGGACGGCCATGGACTCTGGTGGAAGTCGGTGTCACGCAACAAGCGTTGCATCGGGCTCTATCTCGGCGACCCCGATGGGGCCGAGGTCTTCCGCAACCTGGCCGCCGAGGCAGACGTCGTCATCGAGAACTTCCGGCCCGGCACCCTCGAACGCTGGGGCGTCGGCTGGGACACCCTGCACGACCTCAACCCGCGCCTCGTGCTGGTGCGGGTCACCGGCTTCGGCCAGGAGGGGCCCTACAGCGCACGGGCGGGCTTCGGCACGCTCGCCGAGGCGATGTCGGGTTTCGCGGCCATCACCGGCCAGCCCGACGGTCCGCCGACCCTGCCCTCGATGGGCCTCGCGGACTCGATCGCCGGGATCACCGCTTCGTCGGCCACGATGATGGCGCTTTGGCACCGCGACCGACCGGGCGGCAGCGGAGAAGGCCAGATGATCGACGTATCGCTGCTCGAGCCGATCATGTGCGCGGTCGGCCCCGGCCCGACCGTGTGGGACCAACTCGGCCAGCTCCAGCAGCGAAACGGCAACCGGTCCACATCCAACGCGCCGCGAAACAGCTACCTCACCTCCGATGGACGCTGGCTCGCCATCTCCACGTCGGCCACGCCGATCGCCGAGCGGGTGATGACGCTCGTGGGCCATCCAGAGGTGATCGACGAGGACTGGTTCGCCAGCGCCTCGGGGCGAGCTGAACATGTGGACGAACTCGACACCTATGTGGCTGAGTGGATCGGCGCCCGCACGGAGGCGGAGGTGACCGAGGCTTTCGAGAAGGCGGACGCGGCGGTCGCCCCCGTGTACACCGCCGCCGACCTGGTCGAAGACCCGCACGTACGGGCCACCGGGATGGTCACCACGGTGCAGGACCCGCACCTGGGCCCGGTGAAGATGGGCGGCCCACTGTTCAGGATGTCCGAGACCCCTGGCTCGATACGCCACACGGGCCGCTCGGAGATCGGCGCCGACACCGACGAGGTGCTCGGCAAGGACCTCGGCATGCAGCCCGGGGAGATAGAGGAGCTGCGCGAGCGTGGTATCTGTGCCTGAGGACAACAGCCCCGCGGTGTCGAGCGGCGAAGCCGGCTCCCAAGCACTCCTTTCGGCAATCGCCGAAGGGCTCACCGTGTTCGACCTGGGACGGCCCTACTCGGTCGGCATGCCGCAGTCGCCCAACCACCCCGCCTACCGCCACGCCCTCGACCGGCGCCACGGCGACCGCATCCGCGACTGCGGCGGCTCCGCCGCTGCCGACATCATCATGTTGGGCTGCCATGTGGGCACCCACATAGACGCGCTGGCGCATGTGAGCCAGGACGGAAGGCTGCACGGCGGCATCGATGCTGACGACGCCCAGCGCGGCGGCAAGTTCATGGAGTCCGGCATCCACACCGTCGAACCGATCGCCGGCCGCGGCGTGCTGCTCGACGTGCCGCGGGCGCTCGGGGCCGACGCCTGCGAGCCCGCCGGCCACCTCCCGGGCGGCTACGAGATAACAGTCGACGACCTCAAGGCCACCCTCGATGGGCAGGGCACCGACATCCGCCCGGGCGACACCGTGCTGATCCGCTCCGGCTGGGGGATGCGCTTCGCCGAGGGTGACCCGTACCTCGGCAAGGACTCCGGTGTACCCGGGGTCTCCGAAGCGGGCGCAGAATGGCTGGCCGGGCACCAGTTGACGGCCGTCGGAGCCGACACGATCGCGTTCGAGATGCTGCCGGCGGGAGCCGGCCACGCCAGCCTCCCGGCACATCGTGTGCTGCTGGTCGAGACCGGTGTGCCGATCATCGAGACCCTCGACCTGGAAGCCGTGGCAACAGCCGGCGTGCACGAGTTCCTCTTCGTGCTGAGCCACCTCAACCTGGTCGGAGCAACCGGTGCCCCCGTGAGGCCCCTGGCGATTGCGGGGGCACACTCATGAGCACCATGGACGTCGAGGTCTCGGGAGCAGCGACCTTGCTGGAACGACTGGCCAACGTCGCCGAAGCCACCACGATCGAGAACCTGCCGGCCGCACAGGCCGCGTCGGTGCCGCAGCGGGTGCTCGACGTGCTCGGCATCGCGATCCGTGCCACCACGCTGCCCACCAGCGAGGCCGCCACCGGCTATGCACTGGAGCAGGCGGGCAGCCCGCAGGCCACCGCCATCGGTGCCGGGCGCAGGCTCCCGGCCGCGCAGGCGGCATTCGTAAACGGCGTCCTGGCACACAGCCTCGACTACGACGACACGCACCTGCCTTCGATCCTGCACCCGTCAGCGTCGGTGGTACCCGCCGCGCTCGCCACCGCCCAGGCCCACGGCTGCGCCGGCGCCGAGGTCGTGCCCGCGGTGGCAGTCGGCCTCGAGGTGGCGGTGCGGCTCGGAATGGCCGGCTACGACCGGGCCACGGGCGAGAACATCTGGTTCGACCGAGGGCAGCACGCCACGTCGATCTGCGGCACGATCGGCTCGGCCGCCGCTGCCGCCAAGCTGATGGGTCTCGACGGGGGCGGAATCGCGGACTCGATGGCCGTCGCCGCATCCATGGCATCCGGCATCATCGAAGCCAACCGCACCGGCGGCACGGTCAAGAGGCTGCACTGCGGCTGGGCCGCCCACGCTGGGGTGACCGCTGCGGAGCTGACCGCACGGGGCCTGTCCGGGCCACCCACCGTGTTCGAGGGTCGCTTCGGGCTGCTGCAGGCATTCCTCGGCGACCGTGCCCGCCCCGAAGAGGTCACCGACCGCCTCGACGACAACCCGGCGCTCACCGACTGGTCGGTGGCGGGGATCTTCTACAAGCCCTACCCGGCAAACCACTACACCCACTGCGGGATCGATGCCGCGATCCAGCTGCGCGAAGGCGGGCTGCTCGCCAGCGACGTGGAGTCGGCCCATCTGGGCGTCGCGACCGCCACCGCCCGCACAATCGGCGAGCCCCTCGATGTGAAGCAGAATCCCGACACCGGCTACCAGGCTCAGTTTTCCGGCCCGTACACGGTCGCAGCGGCGCTCCTCGGTGGCAGCGGCCTCGGCCTCGGCCTCGCGGACTTCACCGATGCACTGGCCACCGACCCCACCCGACGGGCGCTCATGTCGCGGATCACCGTCGGCGCCGATGAGCGGTGCGACGAGATCTACCCGAGCCAGTTCCCGGCGGTGCTGACAGTGCGGACCCGCGACGGAAGCACCCTCACCGCCGAAGTGCTCGCCAACCGCGGTGGCCCTCAGAACCCGCTCACCGATGCCGAGTTGGCCGCGAAGTTCGCCGATAACGCCGATGGCCTTCTCGACCGCGAGGACAGGGGGCAGATCGTTGCCGCGGCGGGGCGGCTCGACACACAGGCCGACCTCGAGTCGGTGATGGGTCCGCTCGGACGACCGCTCGGCTGACTCAGGTCGGCCGCAGGACCGCCATCGCGACCGCCAGGGTGAGCATCACCCAGATCGTGATCACGTACGGATAGGCCCGACGCAGGGCCACCTTCACCGCCCGCTCGCGCTCGGGCGAGGAACCGTTCTGCATCAACTCGCCGAAAGCGACACCGAAAGGGCGCAGCAGGAAGCGCACCCGGATGCCGATCGCCATGATCGTGCCGAAGGCAAGGAGCTTGATCCCCAGCCAGAGGACGCTGAAGGGGTCGCCGTTCACGACGGTCACGACACCTGCCACCAACACCGCGATGCACACCGCCGAGCGCACCCAGAGGTCGAGCCCGGTGAGGGTGACCGCAGGTCCCCCGGTGCCGCCGTCGCGGTGGATGGCCCAGACCATCGCCACCCACATGCCACCCAGGAGCCAGATCGGAAGGATCCACCATTGGTCCACGGCGAGGTACCCGAGGTCGATCGACAACGTGAGACCCAGCACCAGGGTTGTGGGCAGGCAGAGCCGGGCGATCACCTCGACTCCGAGCATCACCTTTGCCAGGTGAGCCCGGGTGGGTAGTTCGGGGCCCTCCACCAGCACCTGGCGTGACAGGTAGAACGTGGCCAGGTCGGTGCCGAGCCAGGCTGCGAACACCAGGATGTGCAGGATCAGCACGTAGTCGCTCACGTGGCAAACCCTACCGGAACGCTGTTTCGCTCAGAGAAACAATCCGGGCGCTGCCTGGGTCAGGCTTCTTCCAGGTCGAACCACTTCTCCTGCAGGGAGCACATGGCGCCCTCCCGCCCACCGTGTCTTCAGGTCGAGCCGCTGCGCCACATCGCCCCAGAGCTGCACGGAGTAGCCGGTCCACTCGCCCTCGGAGAAAGTCGCGAACGGCGGGATGTCGCGCACGACCACCGTGACCGAACCCCTCAGGTTCCGTGAACCAAATCGCCGACGCTGCACGGGGATTCGCTTGCTCAGAGAACCTCCGGGCGCGTCGGGATCTCTTCGAATCCGGGGTCACGACCCTCGGACTTCGCCCCGAACTCCTCCATCATGTCGGTGCCCACGAACATGCCCGACTGCCAGCCGGCGATGTGGCGCAGCGAGTCGGCCACCGAGTGGTCCCGGGTGTAGTTGATCGCTTCCTTTGTGCCCCAGATGGCCAGAGGTGAGTGTTTCGCGATCCGCGCAGCCACATCAAGGGTCCCCTCCACGAGCGAATCGTGGTCATCGAACACCTGGTTGACGAGGCCGACCTCGAGCGCACGGCCGGCCGGCATCCGGTCACCCGTGTAGGCGAGCTCGCGTGCGATCCCCTCCGGGATCAACTTCGGCAGGCGCTGGAGGGTGCCGACATCGGCGGTCATGCCGATGTTGATCTCCTGCACACAGAAGAAGGCGTCCTCCGAGCAGTAACGCATGTCGGCCGCGGTGACCATGTCGACCGCTCCACCGATGCAGCCGCCCTGGATGGCAGCCAGAACCGGTATCCGCGCCTGCTCCAGCGCTGTGAAGGAGTCCTGCAGGTGCTGCACCATCATCCACAGGAAGCCGTTCTTGCGGCCGGTCTCGCTGGCTCCTCCGCCCGATCCCAGAGCGCTGCCACCGGTGAACACCGACAGGTCCATGCCCGCACAGAAGTGCTTGCCGGTCGAGGAGATCACGATGGCGCGGGCCTTCGCCCCCGCGTCGAGGTCACGGACGATCGCCGGGAGCTCGCTCCAGAACGAGGGAACCATGGTGTTGTACTCGTCGGGCCGCTTCAGCTGGAGATGGGCAACACCGTCGTCGATTGAGAGGTCAAAGCATTCGTACACGTCACGCACCGTACTTGAGGCCGAAGTCACCACGCTGCAGGCCGCGACCGGCCGCTTCCGAGGCGCATAGGTTGTGGCGATGACTCCACCAACCGACGACCGCAGGCTCCCCACCGACGCGGCACCGAGGCACTACGCGATCGAGCTCGCTCCGGACGTGCAGGCGGGTCGCTTCACAGGTGGGGTCTCGATCGACGTGGACCTGCGCACAGCGACCGACTCGATCACACTGCACGCCCTCGAACTGCAGATCTCAACCGTGTCGGTGACCCCGCGCGGTGCACAGGCAGTAGCCGCCACCGTGGAGACGGACAGCGAGCGCGAGTGGATCACGCTTCGCCTCGAACGTGAAGTCCCAGCCGGAGAAGCGACCATTCAGCTGGCCTACGAAGGCGGGTTCTGTGACCAACTGGTGGGGCTGTACACGTCCAACTTCGAGGTCGGCGGCGAAACCCACCAGATCGTTGTGTCGCAGTGTGAGTCGACCCACGCCCGCAGGTTCGTGCCCTGCTTCGACGAACCGGAGTTCAAGGCGACGTTCGCTGTGAGCCTCGTCGTGCCGCACAACATGACGGCCATATCCAACGCAGCCGAGGCTTCGAGGGAGTCCGCCGGTGTGGACTCGACCGGCCAGCCGACGGTGCGTGTCACCTTTGCCCCCACCGTCGTGATGTCCACATACCTGCTCGCTGTTGTGGTTGGGCCGCTCGAGGCGACCGATCCGCGCATGGTCGCGGGCCGCAACGGGGCCATCGCGCTCCGGGTCGTGCATCCCCCGGGCCAGGGGCATCTGTGCGACTTCGCCCTCGACGTCGCCGAGGCGGCGCTCAGGTTCTTCGAGGACTGGTACGACCTCCCGTACCCGGGCGACAAGGTCGACTTGATAGCGGTGCCCGACTTCGCGTTCGGTGCCATGGAGAACCTCGGGGCCATCACCTTTCGCGAGGTGCTGTTGCTGGTCGACCCCGAAGGGGCCACGCCCCAGGAGCTGCAACGGGTCGCGGACGTGATCAACCACGAGCTCGCCCACATGTGGTTCGGCAACCTCGTGACCATGAAGTGGTGGAACGGGATCTGGCTCAACGAGGCATTCGCGACCTTCATGGAAGTGACGGCATCGGACGCGTTTCGCCCCGAATGGGATGTGTGGACCTCGTTCGGACTCGCCCGAGCCGCGGCGTTCGACACCGACGCCCTCCGCTCCACCCGACCGATCGAGTACGAGGTCGTCACCGCCGCCGACTCGGAGGCCATGTTCGACATCCTCACCTATGAGAAGGGCTGCTCTGTGGTGCGCATGCTGGAGCAGTACCTCGGACCCGAACGGTTCCGCGACGGCATCCGCAGCTACCTGCGCAAGCATGCGTGGGGAAACACCGAGACCACCGACCTGTGGGACTCACTGGAGGAAGCCTCGGGCGAGCCAGTGCGATGGATGATGGATTCGTGGATCTTCAACGGCGGGCACCCACTGGTCACCGTCGAGCGTGATGGTGCGTCGATCCGGCTCGACCAGCGCAGAGCCCTCGCCGATCCCCATGGTGACGCCTCCGATCCCGGGCTGCGCTTCCCGGTTCCGATGGTGCTGCGAACATCGGGAGGCGACCATGGGTCGGAGTCGCAGCGCATCCTGCTCGACGAGCCCCGGGAGGTTCCGGTCGACCCATCGGCTGTGCAGGTGCAGCCCAACGCGGGTGGGGCCGGCTTCTACCGCACACTCCTTGACGGAGCCGGTCGCCGCGCGCTGGCGGAGTCTCCCGGCACACCGCTGGAGCGCTTCGTGCTGGTCGACGACACGTGGTTCGCCATGCGCAGCGGCCTCATCGGCGCCGATGAGGCACTCGACACCGTGTTCGCGGTCATCCGGGCCGGCGAAACGGACCCGGCCGTCTGGCGACGCATCAGCGCGGTCGGCGCCGACCTGGTCAGGCTCGGCGGTCGCGAGCAAGGCGAGGCTGCCACGGAATGGGTCCGAGTCACGCTCGGCAACGCGTTGAGGGGTTTCGCCGCTCCGGCGGATGCCGAAGGCAGGCCGGCAGAGGTTGTCGGAGCCATCCTCGGGGTGTTGGGCGGGGTCGCCGGTGACAAGCAGGCGCTGGGCCAGGCGGAGTCCGCATTCGACCGGTCGGTGGAACCGGGGGCCATTGACCCCGCAGTTGCCGCCGGGGCACTCGACGCCGTGGGTCGCCATTGCGACGACGCCCAGCATTCCGAGATCGAACGGCGATGGCGCGAGGCCGGCACACCCCAGGACGAACAGAGACACCTTGCGGCACTCGTGCTGACCGCTGACCCGGCCCAGTTCTCACGCGCACTCGAACTGGTACGCACCCGCGCACGCACCCAGGACGCGCCCTACGTGCTTCGCCGGGCGCTGACCAACGTCACGCTGGGAGGGACCGCCTGGCACGAGATCACCTCCAACTGGGACGAAGTCGTTGCGCGGTTCCCGACCGGCTCGCTGCCGCGAATGCTCGAAGGCATCCGCACGTTCACCGACGCCGACCTGGCCGCAGAGGCGACGGGCTTCCTGGCCGACAATCCGCTGCCGAGCGGAGGCCGCCAGGTCGAGCAGCACGTCGAGGCCATGCATGCCACGGTGAGGGCGGCCGCACGCCTGCGGTCAGCACCCTTTGTTGGTGCTGGATCACGCCCTGCGTGATCCAGCACCAACAAAACACTTGATTGGGTGGCTCAGGCGGGAGACAACCAGCGGCCGTGGTAGTCCACGTGGGCCACGAGTCGATCACCGCCATCGGGCCAGCGGCGCAGCCACACCGCAGCACGATTGCGGTTCCATTCGTCGGGCTCGTAGCGGATCCATGCCAGCGGCGCGACATCGGTCGCCTGCGAACCCGCTTCCTCGATCGCCTCGGTTATGCGCCAGCGCACATCGGTCGGTACGTACTGCCACACGATGGAGTGCGAAACCACGGTCGCACCCTCGCGGGCCAGCACGCCAGCCAGCAGCTCGGCGGTGTCGCCCGGGCCGTCCACCGATGCCGCCAGCAGCTCGGCCGGCTCTGACACAGCCAGGTCCATCGCGGCCCGCATCCGCTCGAGCCTTTGCGTCTGGTCGGGCCACACGTATCCGAGAAGGGTCAACTGACCTTCGCCGGTGGTGGGGTCCACAGGGTTCACATCGATACCCACTCGGGCCGTGACCCGCGGCAGCGTGAGCCCCACGTGACGCAGGCCACCCAGGTCGCCGGTGATGCGGGGATGCAGGTGCACCCGAGACCCCGCGTCGCCCAGCACCATGCCGCCCAGGTCCACCTCGAAGCGGTCGAGGCGAAGGTTGAGGCCGCCGGAGCACCCGAGCTCCACGAGTTGCGCCGAGTCCATCCTGGCTTCGGCAAGGGCAAGGGCCAGCCCCGCGCCACGGGCCACCTCGTTGGTCTGCACCTCGCGATCGAGTCCGTCCACCAGTTCCTCACCGTGGCGTTCGGCGAGACCACGCCACGCTGCAAGCAGCTCGCGGTCATCGTCGGGCACCACCCCACCACACGAGGGCAGCAGGGCCGCCCAGTCAGGGACGCTGCCCGCCAGCGCCATCCGGTGTGCGGTGCCGACCAGCCGTAGCGGCCCTGCCTGACCGAAGCGGAGCCCGCCCCGTGCTCGAACGAGTTCCCAACTGAGCGCACCTGCAGCGATCTCCGAGGAGATCAGGGACAGCAGGCGGCCGTACATGGGCGACCCGAGCCCCGCACAAGCTTGTGCCTGCTGTTGATAGCGCCGCGCCCACTGCTCACGTGACACCGAAGTGTCGTCATCGGGAGACAGGGCGTCGGCCAACTCAGCCGACTCCGGTTGTGTCGAGCCAACCGGGTGGCGCGTTGACCAATTCGGACGCCACCGCCGTGTGCAGGGCGACACCGGTGGCCATCGAGTCCTCGTTGAGGACCATCCGGTTGGAATGGCAAGACGGCGCTGCCAGCGGATCCGGGTTCTCGGGTGGGCACACACCCAGGAACGCCATCACCGCCGGCACCTTCGCGGCCACGTACGAGAAGTCCTCTGCGCCCATGACCGGCGCCGGCATCTCGAACACGCGGCGCTCCCCGAGGAGTTCACCGGCGACCGCGTTGACCCACCCGGCCATGTCGTCGTCGTTGACCGTGACGGGGTAGCCCTCGCGCACCTGCACCTCGGCGGTGCAGTCATGCGCCGCGGCGATCCCCTCGGCGACCGAGGCGATCCTGCCCCGCACGGCCGACCGCACACCCTCGTCGACGGTGCGCAACGTGCCCTCCATGAGGGCGGTCTCCGGAATCACGTTCTCCGTGGTGCCGGCGTGGAGGCTGCCGACCGTCAGCACGGCCGGGTTGAAGGCATCGACCGTCCTCGTGATCATCGTCTGCAGCGCCATCACGACCTCGGCGGCCACGGGAACCGGGTCGGTGGCCCACTGTGGCGTCGAGGCGTGGCCGCCGCGACCGATGATCCGGATCGTGAAGTCATCGGTCGCTGCCAACATCGGCCCTGCGCGCAGGGCCAGCCGGTCGCTCGGCAGGTTGGGGGCGACATGAAGCGCAAACGCGGCGTCGACGCCGTCGAGCACACCTTCGTTCACCATCACAGCAGCTCCACCACCGCCTTCCTCGCCCGGCTGGAACATGAAGCGGATACGGCCACGCAGCGAATCGGCGTTCTCCGTGAGCACGGTTGCGGCGCCGACGAGCATCGACGTGTGCGCATCATGGCCACACGCGTGCATGCGGCCCTCGACCTCCGAGGAGAACTCGAGGCCCGTGTCCTCATGCATCGGCAGGGCATCCATGTCCCCGCGCAGAAGCACGGTCGGACCCTCCCGGCCGGTGTCGAGGTCGGCCACCACCGATGTGAGGCCGGACCCGGTGCTCACGTCCAGCCCGAGCGGCTCGATGGCCTCCAGCACCAGCGCCTGTGTACGCGGAAGGTCGAGGCCCAACTCGGGATGCACATGGATGCTGCGCCGAAGGCCCACCATCTCGCGCAGCACCGACTCGCCGGCCGCCTTGCACATCTGCGGGGCGAGGCCGGCCCGGGGGGTCATGCTGTGCCCAACAGGCTCAACACGATGCCCACCTGGCCCAGGTGGTACGTGGTCATGATCGCCAGCCGCTGGCCGCTGAACTCCTTGACGAACCTCGACCAGCCGATGCAGGCGTCGGAGAAGCAGAACAGGGCTGCTCCGAGCATCGCCCACGGACGGCCGGTGCCGAACGCGAACGTGAGCATGAGCGAGATCACGAGGACGTAGGCAGCCACCGGCATGCCGAATCGCCGGTCCACCTCGGTGGAACCCACCACGATCTTCACGCCGACGGCGCGCACCATCACCGCAGCGATCGCGGCGCCGATGATGAACGGGAAGGGTTCCACTCCCATCAGCACGAACGCCCCGATGTAGAACAGGTGGGCCACGAGGAACGAGGCAAGACCGGGGATGAAACGGTCCTCGAGCATGAGGAACACGTCTCCGGCGAGCGAGAACACGAGGCCGGCGAGGATCAACCATCGGGCCGCCGCGGGGTCCGGCTCTGCCATCACGAGGGTTGCGGCGATCAACACGGCCATCGTGGCCGGCTTGAGCACGTACTCCACGCGACGGTTGTCGGTGCCGACCGCAACCCAGTCGGCGGCGGCGACCACGAGTGTGGCGGCGATCAGGATCCAGAACATCGTGGTGATTCTCGCAGCCGCCGGCCACGATCCGAAACCCGGGTGTCCACGGCGGCGGCGTGTCGGGGACTCAGGAGAACAACTCCATGACCGAGTACCAGTCGAGCGATTCGGCGAGCTTCATGCGGGCCTGTACGACAAGGCGGGCGCGGTTGACGCCCAGCGCCGCACGGCACTGGTCGCCGCGCCTGAACAGCGCAACAAAGCGTCGTTCGGCCGGCGAGCCGTCCACCACCACGACCTCGTCCTCCGGTGATGCCCGGCCGACCATCTGGATCTTGGCGTCGTACTGGTCGGTCCAGAACCAGGGAACACTCGCAAACGGGTCGATCGGTCCACTGGCACCACCCCCGAGCTCTGCGGTCAGGCGCCGCCCGGCATGGGTGCCCTGGTCGATCGCGTTCTCCCAGTGCTCGACCCTCATGACCTCGCCGCCGAAGTGCGGATTGGGCCATGCGGCCACGTCGCCGGCGGCGACGATCCCCGGGGCCGCCAGCATCGTCGCGTCACAGAGCACGCCGCCGCCGTCCGCCGGCGACCGCACATCGAGTCCGGAACCTTCCAGCCAACCGGTCTGCACCGCGGCACCGATGCCGACCACGACCACCGAGGCCTCCAGCTCCGTGCCGTCGGCGAGCAACACTGCCTTCACGGCTCCGTCGTCATCGGACTCGATCGACTCGATGCCCACGCCAAGGCGCACGTCCACCCCGTGGTCACGGTGCAGGTCCGCCACGAACATGCCGATGTCGCCGGGCAGGGCCCGCTGCAGCGGCACGGGTGCGGCCTCGATCATCGTCACATCACGGCCAAGCTCACGGCAGGTCGCCGCGACTTCGGCGCCAATGAATCCGGCGCCCACCACGACCACGCGGCCTTCGGTGGCATCCAGGCGATCACGGAGCGCCATCGAGTCGGCGCCGGTGCGCAGGGTGTGCACGCCTTCCAGTTGTGGACCCGGAAGCTGTCGCGCGGCCGACCCCGTGGCGACAACGATGCCTTCGGCCTCGATGTGCTCACCGTCCGCCAGGACCACGAGCCGATTGGCAGCATCGAGGGACTGCGCCAGGCAGTCGAGGCGTAGGTCGACATCGAGCTCGGCCAGCTGACTCGCCACGGGCTGGTTGGCGCGGCCCAGGTCCCATTCGCCGGCCAGCACCTGCTTGGACAGCGGCGGCCGGTCCTTCGGCAGGACCGGCGAGCGGTCGGCAACGATGATGTGGCCGTCGTGGCCCGCTGCCCTCATCGCCTGGACCGCGCTCATGGCGGCCAGGGAAGCGCCGACTACGACTGTGGGTTTCACCCGCTGATTGCGATGGCCTGCTTCGGGCAACGGCGCACGGCCTCTTCCATCTTCTCGCGCATGTCCTCGCCCGGGTTCTCGTCGAGGATGTAGAGGTTGTCGTCGTCACGAACCTCGAACACCTCTGGCGCGATCGCCATACAGATCGCGTTTGCCTCGCACAGGTCGTAATTGATCTCGATCTTCATGGCCGAGACTCTACCTTCGCCGCACGGGCCGCACTTCGCACAGGTCGACCTGCAGGGACCGCGGCGACGGGCCATGCTTGTGGGCATGGGAGCGCCCCAGCTGTCAGTGCGCAAGCGACCGGTGCAGGAACGCGGCCGAAGACGCTTCGACTTGATCCTGTCAAGCGCGCGTTCGCAGCTCTCTGAGGTCGGCCTCGATGGCTTCACACTCGAGGCGGTCGCAATCGGCGCCGACGTTCCCATCGGCTCCGTGTACCAGTTCTTCCCCAACAAGCACGCACTGATCGCGGAGCTGTCACGCGAGGACACCGTGGCTCTCGCGTCGGAGTTGCATGAGGCGGCGCAGGGCTTCGACACGACCGAATGGCAGTCCGGCACCGACGGCGTGATCGACAACCTCGCCGAGCTCTGGCGTACTGACCCCACGCGTCGCCATGTGTGGCTGGCCATGCAGTCCACCGCCGCCACCCGCTCACTGCTGGCGGACCAGACCAAGGTGGTCACCGACGAGGTCGTGCCCCTGGTGGAGCCGTTGCTTCCGCCCGGCTCGAAGCGCCGCACGCGCACGATCGCGGAGGTCGTGGTGCAGATGTGCTACTCGCTGCTGCACTTCTCGGTGCGCGATGACCGCCCGCACCCCTCCGCGGTGAGGGAGCTCAAGCGGGCGCTGCGCTCCTATCTGCGAGCCGTGGCTCTCGACCCGTCGCTCTGAGGTCCGCTTCCGCCGACTCTTCGTCGCCGGCGGCGGCCACGAGCGACGAGACCACCGGCCGGAGGTCCTCGGGACCGATCACACGGTCGACAGAACCCACCGCGGCCGCACGGTGCACGTCGTGAGTGCGGTCGAAGTCGGCGGCCACCTTCGCGACTGCAGCGCGGTGCGCCTCGGTGTCGCCCGGGTCGCCGCCGGCCCGTTCGAGTTCCTCGGCGACCTGTCGGCGCAGCACCACCTCGGCGGCCGACGTGCCACCGATCACCGACACCCTCGTGCCCTCGAGTGCGACGATCCGCAGCTCGGGGTTGAGGCGCCGGTTGAGAACCACGTACGCACCTCCGTGGAAACGACCGATGACCACCACCACGAGTGGACCGCGGAAGTTGACGACTGCACGCGCGAGCTCGGCGCCGTGTTCGAGCTGGCGGTTGAACAGCGAGTCCCGCGAGCCGTCGAAGCCCGCCAGGTTGGCGAGCACGACCGCCGGGCGGCGCCCGCTGGCGTGGTTGAGAGCGCGTGCAACCTTGCGTGCACCTTCCGGATAGAGCGTGGCCGCGGCTTCCCATGTGCCGTCGACCTGCCGGGGCCTGGAATCGATGCCGATCAGGCTGACCCCCCAGCCGTCCACCCTGGTGTCCCACACATGTGCCCCGGTTGCGCCCTTCGAGTCCTCCCAACGCCGTAGTTGTGGTGCGTCGCGGTCGGCAAGGGCTGCCATGACCGGTTCGATCGCGAACGGCCTCGTGCGGTCCGGATTGGCTGCGGCGTGCAGCACGTCGCCCAGGTCGGCCATTCCGCGCCTTCCTGGGGTCGAGTGGTCCGCCACGTCATAGGGGTCGTCGCACACGTCGCGGTCGGCAGCGTCGAGTGTGGCTACCCGCTTGCGTGGATGCTCAGGGCCGTGGGCGCACAACTTGTGGTGCATGAGCACCAGCCGCAGGGCCTCCACGAGATCATCGGCACGGTGGTGCGCCTGGCCGTTGGTGATCATCACCGGTGTGCCACCCAGGTCGTGGTCGCTTCGCTCGCTCACACCTCCGGCCTTGGCCAGCGACCGGTGCCCCGTGAGCACCATGGCCGTACCCTCGACCATGACGAGCATGCCGGCGCAGTGCATCAGCATCGTGGCCTCGGCATTCCAGTAGCTCTGGGCGCCCACGTTGATCCCCGCGACCACGATGACGACCTCGCCACCGCCCTGGGTGAACTCGACCAGCCGGCGCACCACGGCGGCGCACCAGTCCATGTTCTCGGTGCCCGAGCTCATCGAGATCCGCGCGCCGCTCGACACGGCCACCCACTCGAGGGGAAGACCCATCTCCTCGGCCATGTCGATGGCCGCGATGATCCGCGCGCACTCGGGTTCGGACACGGCGCCGAGCGCCATCGTGGCGTCACCACAGAGCCAGACCCGCCTGACCGGGGCTCCGGTGCCGTGCAGACGATGCGACACGAGTCCCACCACGATGCCGGCCTCACGATCGGTGCGGCCCCTGGGCACGGCGATGAGCTTGTCCGGGTCATCGGGATCGAGGTCATACTCGGCGAACGTCGCCCCGTTCGTGAGCCCCATGAGGCGCGGCTCGGGGGTGGCGCCCGTGAGCAGGTCGGCGAGGTCGTCGGGGGCAGGGGGGCGGATCGACTCCACCGCTCGGATGTGCACGATGTCGTCGCCGACCGCCAGCACGTCGCCCAGCGGAGACAGCCAGGTGACCCGGCCGCTCTCCTCGGCATGCACTGGCCATTCGCACTTCATGGTCTCGACCACGGCAACGACATCTCCGGCGTCGACGCGGTCACCAACCTCTACACAGTGCGCCACAACGAGGCCAGGCATGGAGGAGAGCTGGTGGTGCGAGATCATCGGACTGCCTCCCCCGACGAGGCGACATCAGCGGACGAGGACGCCGGTGGCGATGCGACGGCCGGCGATATGACGACCACCGCGCCCGCGACCGAGTCCTCGTGGGTGAGCGACACGGACAGCGAGACCCGGCCAAGGGTGTCGGCCACGCACTCCGCCGTCTCGCCACCGAGCAGGATCGACGGGCGCCCCCAGTCGTCGGACTCGATGCAGATGTCGGTCCAATGCACGTCGTGCATGGCGGGCGGCATCCCCGCACGGGCCATCGACCAAGCCTTCACAAAGGCTTCCTTGGCGGCGAACCTCGCGGCCAGGTGCCGGGCGAACCCGGTCGAGGAGACTTCGTGGCCATCGCGGGCCCGGCGGAGCTCTGCCGGACTGAACGTGCCCTCGAGGAAGCTGGTTCCGGTGGCGTTGAGTTGGGCGGCGAACGGCTCGACCTCCACCAGGTCGATGCCGAGCCCGACGACGCTCATGACCGCTCTCCGGTGCCCACACCGGCGCCAGGTGCCTGGTCACCGGAACCGGTGGAGGCACTGCCGTTCGAAGCACTGCCGTTCGACGCACTGCCGTTCGACGCACTGCCGTTCGACGCACTGCCGTTCGACGCACTGCCGTTCGACGCACTGCCGTTCGACGCACTGCCGTTGGAACCACCGCCGTTGCGCTCATCGGGACCGATGTCGGCCGGACCGCAGCCCACGAACACACCGCCGGCCCCCAGGCGCGTCGTCTCATCGACCAGCGCATCCATCTCCGCGGCTCGCCTCGACTCGTCGTCACCTCCTGCCAGACGCCGGTCAACAGGTCGGCTGTATGCGGGTTCCCCGCCGTGGAGCTCCCACCGGCGCAAGTGCTCCCGCTCGGCCTCGCGTTCGGCCACCCTGGCGAGGTAGATGTCCACCTCGCTCGACTCGAGTGCCGCCACGAATGCGGCCGGATGCACCAACAGCACCGCTGCCGACACATGGCCGAAGCCGAGGCTCGTGAGCATCGCGGCCCTCGGGGGGCTCTCCATGGCGAGTGGCCTGTCATCGGGTACCAGCCATCCGCCGGCGTGAACGTCTGGGTCGGGGCTATCGAGGTTGGGGTTGCCGGGTACGACTGCGGTGTCGAACATGTCGCATATGCCCGCGACCTGCCATGCGGCGGCACCACCCTTGGCATGGCCCGTGAGGGCCTTCTGGGAGACGACACGCACCGGATTGCCCGGCGTGCGTCCGAGCTCGGCACACAGACGCTCGTGGATCGCCGCCTCGTTGGGGTCGTTGGCCCGGGTCGAGGTGTCGTGTTTGGAGACCACCGCGATGTCGTCCGCACCCAGGCCCAGACCGGCCAAGGCGTTGGCAAGGGGCGACTCGGTCGAGCCGCGACCGATTGACAGCGCGCCCAGGCCCGGCGCGGGGATGGATGTCTGCACGCCGTCGGAATGGCTGCGTGCGAGTCCGACAACCGCCCTCACAGGCAGTCCGAGCTCGCGCGCCACCGAACCACGGCACACGAGCAACGTGCCGCCGCCCTGGCTCTCGACGAACCCGGCGCGGTCACGGTCTCCCGGCCGCGACATCTCCGAGGGCTCGAACCCCGCCGCAATCATCTCGTCGGAGTCAGCCGTGGCGGACATCTCGGCGAAACCGATGATGCCCTCGCGTGCCAGGTCGTCGAAGCCACCGGCAACGACCACGTCGGCCTTACCCAGCGCGACGATGTCGGCCGCCACCTCGAGGCTCACAGCGGCGCTCGCGCATGCCCCGACCGGGTGCACCATTGCGCCGTAGCCACCCACGAACGACTGCATCGCATGGGCCGCGGGAACATTGCCGAGCGACTCCTGCAGCAGGTCGTTGGCGTGGTCCTCGCCGGTCACCGGGTCGACGTAGAGGCGCTGCAGGCTGGTCAGACCGCCCATTCCGGTGCCCTGTGTGTTGGCCACCATGCTCGGGTGCACGACGCTGAGCACCTCGTCGGGCCGGGTACAGGCGTCGCGGAAGGCTTCGGCGGTCATGACCAGGTTCCAGGCCGCGATCGGGTCCATCGACCCCGCCACCTCGACGGGGACACCGCACGACTCGGGTGACATGCCCCGTGGAAGGGCGGCGGTGACCCCACGTGGCAGGTCCACGTTGCGGCGCATCCTCATCGGAGCTCCGGTGGGCAGCTTCACAGCCCACCGCTCGCCGTCCTGGATCGCGGATGCACCGTCGGTGGCGGCCGCGAATGCCTCCGCTGCGGATCGATCGGCCACGCCGATGGTGACCGGTCGGTCGAGAAACACCTCGACGTCCTGCTCGAAACCTGGATCGTCAACCGGCCGGATTCCGCATCGGTCGAGCACTTCGTCGCGGTAGCGATCGACCAGCTCGGATTCGTCGACGACCTCGTCGCTGTCGACGTCCACGTAGCTGCCCTTGGCACCGTTGGGCTCCCAGCGCAGCAGGCCACAGCGCATGGCCAGCTCCACGGTCCCCCGGCCTCCGAGCTCGCCGAGCTCGGCGCCCAGCCGGGTCGAGGCGGTGCCCCATGGCCCCACTTCGCCGGTGCCACAGATCACGACCATTTCGTCGATTGTCACCGTGGGCCGCTTCGGCCACTCGGGTGCCCTTCGGGCCGCCGAAGCCGGAGGCGTGAGAAGCGCCGCCAGCTCGCGGCCCGACTCCAGCTCTTCCTTGTCGGCGTCGGGATCGGCCGGGTTGACCGAGAGGCCGCTGCGGAGCAGCCGCGACAGCGCTCCACTGCTGGCGACCGCGGACAGGCCGCCGGTCAGGTCGACCCTGTTGGCGCCGGCGCGGGCCTTCGACTGGCCGGACTCCTCCGCGGCTGCGCCGGTGCGGCCACCGATCTCCTCGGGGGCACACAACTCGGCGATGAGCCCACCCATCTCGGGCGGGCTGTAAGTGCGCACCGCGAGTTGCTGCTCGACGAGCGGTGCGAGCGTGTCGTTGGCGGCCATCAGACCCGTTCCCCGCACCCATCCGATCTCTGCGCCGATGATGCGGCAGTGCCGTCCCCATCGGTCGAACTCGGAGAGCCGGCGGGACTCGAGGACCTCGAGTCCGGCCTTGGCATCGCCATATGACCCGTCGCCTCCGAACGTCCCGTGGTTCGGCGACATCGGCAGGACTGCGGTGAGGCGTCGATCACCCGCAGCGGAGCCGGTCTCCTCGGAGAGGCGGCCCACGAGGCGCTCCACGCCCAGCAGGAGAACCCTCATCTCGACCTCGCTGCGCGCACCGGTGTCGGGGACGTCACCCGAGACCGCAGAGGCGGCGAACGGAAGCACCACATCCGGCAACCCGGGGTGGTCCTCATCGGTGGCATCGGCGAGCCAGCCGACCAACCGGTCGATGTCGGTGAACGAGGCCAGGTTGGCCCTCACCAGGAACAGCTTCGCGCCCGGGCCTCCATGACGGCGCAGCAGTTCGCGCACCGCTTTGCGGCGGCCGCGGCCGGAGCTGTGGCTGACCATGATCACCGTCGCGCCGCCTGCAAGCAGGTGCGCGGCGGTGGCCTCACCGATGGAGTCGGGCGAAGCACCGGACACGAGCACGGTGCGCCCCCCGAATCGGCCGACTGCGCGGCGCTGCTCGGGCGTCGGACCCTCCGCGATCGTGGAGAAGGCAAGCACGAGCGGGTCGTTGCCTGCCTCGGCCGCCTGCTCCAGGTACCAGTTCACCGAGTCGTCGAACCGAGCGTCGGATCCGGCGAAGAGCCTGAGGTGCTCGACTGCCGCGGCCAAACCGGTCGGATCCACCCGGCCTGCCATCGCACCGTGGAAGAGGTGGCCAAGGTCTGCCCGGGCCCAGATGCCGGCCGAGTCGAAGCAGCGGATCCGGTCCTCGTCGAAGCTGGGCGCTACCGCCTCCGCGCGATCGGCGCCGTGCTCCTGGTCGAGAAGCGCGAGGCGGTCGCGGTCCGCCGCAGCGGCAACCGCTGCGGAGTCGTCGTCCGCGTCGCGGTCGGCACCGGGATCGAGGACTGCCGCTGCTGCGCCGGCGGCCTGCTGGAAGGCGGCACCGACCCGCGACGCCAGGGCGTCGAGCTCAGCCGCATCGGCGGTCGCTGTCGCAGTTGCGGCAACCGGCTTCGCGATCGCCAGACCCAGGCGAGCCGCCGCGGACTGCAGCGCTGCGTCGACCAGTGCCGCGGCATCGCTTCCCTCGAGCGTGCGCAGGTCGCCACCGCGGCGCGAAGCGCCGTCGCGTGTTCCGAGCAGTAGCTCCAGCTCACACTGCTCCGCCCATCCCTCGCCGAGGCCCCACTCGGAAGCCACATGCTTGGCCACGAACGACGGACCGGCTCCCAACGGACCCAGCGCCGAGGTGATGCCGGCCGACACGGCGGCTGAGAGCACTGGACCGGGGTGGCGGTGGCCGCGCGCCATGGGAGCGAGCTGTTCGGCCAGCACACTGCGTGCCACCTCGTGGGCGCCCTCCACCGAGCCGACACCGAACTCCTTGCCGAGGTCCATTAGCACCTGGTTGCGTCGCGAGGATGCCCCGTCGACCAGGTCATCGATGCTGTCGTCGCCGAGCTGGTCGAACCGGACGCCGCCGAGATGGGCCATGAGGGCGCCGATGGCGTCCCCGAGTCCCACGGGCTGGTCGTCGACCGCACCCCCAGCCGACGGGGCTGCGGCCGGAGCCGGCGCCTCAGGCGTCGACGCGACCGGTTGCGCAGGCGCGACCGGCTGGGCGGGTTCGGTGGCCTGGGTCGAGCCGGGAGCAGCCCCCGACTCGACCCCCACCGCGGGAGCGTCGCCGTCCCAATCGGAATCGAGGTCGATTCCGGACGACGCACCGTCGTCTCCACCCTCGACCGAGACGGACGCCGCAGGCATGGGCGGCTCCGGCTCGTCGCTCTCCTCGAAAACGAGCGTGCGGTCCGCCTCGAAGTGCATGACTTCGACGCCCTGCACCTTGCCGGCCGCAATCGCAGCCTTCGTCAGGTTCGCAAGTGTGGGCGACGAGCCGATCCCGATCTCGACCACGTTGCACACGCCGAGCCCGCCTTCATCGAGCGGAGCAAGCAGGATGTCGGTCGTCTCGATCCACCGCACCGGCGATGCGAACTGCCAGGCGAGCAGTTCGATGAGCAGCTGGCGTGTGAGCCGTGCGGGGCGCTGGGAGATCTCGGTCCAGTCCTCCAGGATCTCGATGCAGGCCTTGCCCCCACACGAATCTGCGACGGCTTCCACGTAGGTCGGATCAATGCTGAACGGTTCCGGATAGAGGTTGGGCACGTACCGGCCCACCAGTTCGGCAGGGTCAATCTCCTCGGGGAATGCGGCGTCGAGGTGCGCCTTGAATTCGGCCACACCGTCGGCAAGGGCGCGTGAGTGGAAGGGCACATCGATGCCGGGCACGAGCAGGAACGGAGCCTTCGCTGCGCTCGGCCCTTCACCGAGACGCTCCTGCAACTCATCCAGGGCCCTCACGGTGCCGGCGACCGCGTACTGGCGGCCGCGCAGGTTGTGGTTGACGATCTCGCACAGCTCGCCGGTCTGCGCCGCAACTGCGTCGACCAGCTCGGCCGCCTCGGTCTCGGAGAGACCGCCGTGGTGGGGACGCACGACGCCGAGGCGGAAGTCGGATGACCCGTCGGCTGCACGGGGCACGAGGTTGTGCATGGCGTTGCCCCGGGCCCACACGATGCCGAGCACTGCCTCGAGGGGCAGCACGCCGCCGGCGGAGGCCAGCGCGTTGTACTCCCCCACCGAGTGACCCGCGATCACCGCGTCGGGGTCGAGCAATCCACTCTCTCTCAGCTCCTCAACCTGCGCGGCCGCGAGCGTCGCCATGGACACCTGGGTGAACTGGGTCAGGTGCAGCACGCCTGCCGGGTGCCGGAACACCTCGTCGCCGACACGCAGCACCGTCGGGTTGTCTCGCACGACGCCGAGCACGGAGAACCCGAGCTCGGACCGCGTGTACTCGTCGGCTCGCTTCCAGATGCCGCGGGCCGCCGGGGACCGCTCGAGGGCATCCAGTCCCATGCCCGGGGTCTGGATCCCCTGGCCGGGGAAGACGTAGGCGGTTCGGGGCGCCGTGTAGTCGCACTCGGCAAGTGCGACGACGCGGTCGCCCTGCTCGACTCGGACCTCACATCGGCGTACGGCGTCATTCACCGCGATACGCGAGGCCGTGACCGTGACAGTGGAGCCAGGCTCCACCATGTCCACGAAACGGATGTCCCATCTGTGCAAGCGCGCTGTCTCGCCACCCAACACGTCATCGACCACGAACGCCTGGGCGACTGCTGAAGTCCACATTCCGTGCACTATCCGACCCGGCAGCCCGGCGAACCGGGCCACGAGGTCGCTGCGGTGGATGGGGTTGGCATCTCCGGAGACGGCTGCGAAGGCCTCCGGGTTGCGTGGCGTGGAGAAGGTCCGCCGTGCGATGAAGGAGCGAGGGGTCTGGACCCACTCGACGCCCTCAGCTTCCTGCGGCGCCGACTCATCTGATGCCGGATCGGCTTCCTCGGCGCCGACCGACGAACCGCCGGCTGCGTCGCGCACCAGGAATTCGTCGACCACGTCGACGTCTCCGGTCGATGACGTGGTGCGCACCACGAGTCCCGCCTCGGCGCGGTGCCGAGCGGTCATCTCTGCGTGCGGATCAACGGCACCGGACTGCGGATTGGTCTGCACCGTGTGGCGGGCATGGGCCAACCGCAGCAGGCCGTCGGCCAGGTCATCGCCGAGGAGCGCATCGAACACAGGCCCCCAGAGAAGGCCCATCGCCGCATCGGGCACGGCAGTCGAGCCGGCGAGCGGCGCAATGGAACCAGCCCGTCCGGTGGCCACACGAGCCGCGGCGCCAGACAGCATCGACAGCACGTCACGCTGCGCCTCGAGCAACGAGTCGTCGTCGAGGGTGGCGATCACCACGCCGTGGTCATCGTCAACGTCGAAGCCGATGGAGAACCTGCCGTCGTTGTCGACACCGGCCAGTTCGGGCCAACGCAAGGTGAGCCGGACCTTGCCGGTGGGCTCGAGCGGCCCCTCGAGGGTGGCGGTCTCACCACCGTGACCAATCGTCGCCATGCAACGGTCGCCCTCGGAGGACAGCTCCCAGTCGCCCGGCTGCGCAAGCAGCCGCAGAGGGGAGCGCACCATCGCGGATCCGTGGAGGACAGCAACGACATCGAGGAGCGACTCGACGGCGCTCGGACGCGGCTCGACCGGCGATTCGGACTCGCCGAGCAGGTCGCCTGCGACCAGAAGGCCGGGGCCTCCGAGCAACTCCGCCACTTCGGTGTCGAAGCGGTCCAGCAGGTCACCGACGGGCTCGTCGACCACCTCGATGCCCCCGACCGCCGCGGGCCCGGGGATGACGAGCACCGAGTCGGCGTCCCACAAGTCGCTGTGCGACTGCCAGAGCGAGTCCGACAGGTAGCGACGCCGGACTTCGCCATCGAGGACGGCCACGAACGGCATCGGCTTGCCGGGTGCGTCACAGATATCGACGAAAGCGGCGACATCGCTCGGGGTGAGCACTGCCTGCGCCGCGAGGGGATAGCACTCGTTGAGCATCTCGATCGCCTTGGCGGGATCGTCGAGGTCGCCCGCGTCACGGAACACCGATGCGAAGGTGCCGTGGTCCTGGTCCACACAGCGCGACTCAGCGCGCCGCAACAGCGTCAGGAACCGGCTGCGGTGGGTGACATCGAGCCACCTGCCGTCCTCGTAGCGACCGTGACGCCCCAGTGCGCAGAGCTCCGCGAACCTCGTGGCGACCTCCGACCACGTCATACGGGTGACGTCGCCGAACCAGGGCTTGGCCGTGCGCTCGAGCAGCCCTGCGATCTCGTCGTGGCGTGCCTCGACGGCGTCCGCGTCGCCCGCGACTTCTCCGAGCACCGCAGCCACACGCGAGGCATGGTTGTCGAGGTAGTGGATGTCGGCGTTGAGACCGGAGAGACCCGAAGTCACTCCGCCGGCAACCTCGCCCTCGGCCACGGCTCCATCGACGCCCGGCGCGGCCACGAGCGCGGCCTTCACCGAGTCGGACGCCGTGGACTCTGCGGTTGCCATCGCGACGGTGCCCATGAGGATGCCGTCGACCGGCATCGCCCTTGGTCCGTGACGCAGGGCCCAGTTTCCGCTGATCAGCTCTGCGGAACGCTCGGGCGAGTCGACACCGCCGCCCACGAGCAACACAACGTTGTCGCGCTCGCGGATGTCGCCGTATGTGGTGAACAGAACCGACTCGAGGTCCTCCCAGGAGTGGTGGCCGCCGGCCAGGCCGCCTTCGAGGTGCAGCCAGATGTCGTGGTCGGTGCGGTCGGCGATGGCCAGCACCTTTCGCACACCAGCGATGTCGCCGGGCTTGAACGCGTTGAGCCAGATGCCGTGGTCATGCAGTTCGTCGAGGAGGTCTACTGCCTCGTCCGGTTCCGGTATCCCGGCCGACACGGTGACGCCGAGGATCGGCGCGCCGTTGTCGCGCGCCCGCTGCACCAGGCGGTCCTTGCCGAGGTGCATGCCCCACAGGTAGGGATCGAGGTATAGCGCGTTGAATACGACCTCGTGGCCCGGGGTGAGAAGCTCGCCGAGTTCCTCCAGGCGTTCGGTGAGGATCGCGGGGCTGACCTGCCCTCCGCCTGCAAGCTCGCCCACGTGGCCCCGGTTGGCGGCGGCAGCCACGATCGGAGCGTCGACGGTGCTGGGAGTCATGCCCGCCAGCACGATGGCCGAGCGACCGCTGCGATCGGTGTGCCGGGTGCGCACGCGGTGCGCACCATCTGCAGCGACCGTTGGTGCGTACTGCGAGTAGTCGACCAGGGGCTCGGGCCAGTGATCCGCTGACGCGAGCTTGCGGCGGTCGGCGGCGTCGCCGGCACCGAGCACGATCGCTCCGCTGCCGCGCAGGGCGCGGCGGCACACGACTGCCAGGAAGGTGGACGGCCCGACGTCGACAACCACGTGGCCGGGGTCGGCGAGTTCGCTGACCGTGTCGGCCCAGCGCACCGGCTGGCTCGCCATGGAAGCGACAACGCGCTCGGTGAGGTCACCGCCTGTGTGGCGGGTGCCGTCGCGGGGGTCAACCAGGTCGGTCAGAAGGTCTCCTGTCAGCGACAGGGCTTTCTCCGTGAGCCTGCTGGCGGCTGCTTCGACGTGTGGGGTCATCAAGGGGTTGTGGTACACGCAGCTGCTGGACACGAACTCGGTGCCCACACCGCCCATGTCCGAGAACCGCTCCCGCAGGTCCGCCAACTCAGCAGGACGCCCACTGAGAACCCAGCGGTCGAAGCAGTTCTGCAATGAGACCTGCACGGTGCCCGCGCCATGGCGCTCGAGTACCGATCGAACGGTGGGCTCGGTGGGGCCGGCCACGAACAGCATCGGGCTGGGCTCCTCTGCACCGCCGAGCAGCTCGCCCAGGGCGGCATCCGCCATGGTGTCGCGCTGGCGCTCCATCTCACCCACGATCACGGCGAATGCCGCGAGCGCAGCCGAGGCGTCTGCAGTCTCAGGGGTGGTGCCGTAGCGCGCCGTTGCCCAGGCGGACAACAGCCCTGCGCTGTGACCGGTGACCGTTGTGACGCCAGCCGACTCAGACGGAAGCCCGTCCTGGGCGAGCGCGTATCCGGCGACCATGTGGCCAAGCAGCGAGCCCATCAGGCACAGGTGCCTTGCGGCCCGCTCCCCGTTGCTCCAGCGGCCACCACCCTCCAGCCAGTCGGCCGGGTCCACGCCCTCGGCCGCCAGTTCGGGGTGGATGGTGGGGTCAGCGGACAGTCGGCGGTCCAGGTCCAACAGGACCTCCGTGGCCCACGCACGCACTTCGGGTCGTGCGAGCAGGGTTGACCGCACCCCCTCGGCCCATTCGGGATCCTGACCCGAGTAGACCAGCGTTGTCGATCGCGCGCCCGCCTTGATCGCTTCGCCCAGCGATCCGCCTTCGATAAACATGATGACTCCCTCATATATTCGCCGGTCGAACAGTAGACCAGCCGCACCCCCGCGCGTTACTTGAACATGATGGTTTCTTCACTTTTTTCTGAACAGGGGTCAATGTTCCCAATGCGGCAGCTCTGGGCGTGATGCCGGGGCGCAACCGACGCACAGATAGGGTCACCTTCGTTCCCGATCAGCGCACGAAGGACGAGCAGGTGGCGAACAAGCCCTACAACGAGCGCCAGGTGAAGCTCGGCAAGGCCGTCATGAAGGTGATGACAAAGGCCAACAACTGGACCTACCGCGCCACCAAGGGCCGCGTCGGAGGTCGGCTCCCCGGCGGAGCCCCGATCTGCCTGCTCACCACCACGGGCCGCAAGTCCGGCAAGGCCCGCACCGTGGCACTGCTGTACATGCTCGACGGCGATGAGATCGTGGTCGTGGCGTCCAAGGGCGGCATGCCCACCCACCCCGACTGGTACCTCAACGTCGAGGCGAACCCGCAGGTCGAGATCGAGCTCGGCGACGACAAGGGCCGCTACCTCGCCCATACCGCCAATGCGGAGCGCAAGGCCAAGCTGTGGCCGCGGCTCGTCGAGATGTACTCGTCCTACGACGACTACCAGGACCGCACCGACCGGGAGATCCCGGTGGTGGTCTGCACCCCGAGCTGAACCGGTCCGGGCAACGCCGGAGACGGCCGGCTGCCCGGGGCCCCAGCGGCTCCGGATGAGGCGTTTCGTGGCCGGCGGCTCCGGGCGGAAGCCGACGTTGTGGAGTCAAACGCGCCGAAAGGGCGATTGCTCAGTCGAGGTGGGTCATGTCGTTGAATCGCCGTAGCACCCAACGACCGATGGGATCCGCCAGATAGACGATCTCGCTCACCGAGGAGTTGTCGGCGCTCACGAAAGCGAAGTTCCTCGAGTTGGCGACATGCGCCAGTACCGCCGCGATCACTCCCCCGTGCACCACCACCACGACCCGCTCACCGCGGTGTGCCTCGGAGATCCGCTCCACGGCGCTCACACACCTCTGCTGGAACCCTTCCCACGACTCTGCACCCGGGATCACGTCCCACCGCTCCTGGGTGTAGACCTCGCGGACCACAGGGTCACCCTCGGCACCCCTTAGCCGCAGCAAGCCGCCTTCGTACTCGCCGAGGTGGACTTCGCGGAGTTCAGCCTCCACCCGCATTTCGAGGCCCGTGGCGTGGAGCAGGGGTGCAGCGGTCTCATGGGTGCGCCGCAGGCTCGTGACGTACACCATCGAGAAGGGATCGCTGGCGTGCTCCTGGGCGAGCCTCATACCCACCTGTTGGGCTTGGTGGACCCCTTCAGGGGCAAGTGCAGGGTCACCGTGGCCGTCCATGGTCGGGAACGGCCGGTCTGGATGTGCGGGCTCGGTCGCCCCATGTCGGACCAGGTAGATCGTGGTCGACCCCTCGGGCGCGCTGAACCGCCGCTGGGGCAACCCGCCGTCCTCGTCGTATCGGTCGACCGGGCTCTCACCCGGCTCTGGTACCTGGTTCTCGCTCACGTAGCAGTGCAGGGTACGCCAGCACCACCCTGTGCAACGACCGCCTCGCCATTGAGGATCTCGATGGTGAGCTGGGGCTGGCGTCCTTCGAGCGCGGTGCGCACGGCCTCACAGGCCTGGACGGCCTCCTCGACGGTGAGGGGTCCATCGCCGAATTCCTCCTCGGTCGCCGCAGCACCGAGTGAGATGGCCTTATCGTTGGAGATGCTGGTCGAGAAGATCTTCTCGACCCACACCTCCCCCTCGTGTGCATCCTTGATCGCGTCCATGTCGTCGAGGCTGATGTCGCTCGGGTCCGTTGGCTCCTGCACCCCATCATCCACATCCGGGAACTGATCATCTCCTTCAGGTATCGACACATCGGGCTCGCCAGACATGCCACCGACCCCGAACTGCTCGGCTGCCTCCGCGGGGTCCATGCCGCACTCCTCGATCATGTAGTCCGACAGCGTCTGGGCAGCCGTGAGTACCTCGGGCGAGAACACCAGCTCCATCATCTCGGAAAGGGCGTCCAGATCGTCACCCGAGCTCCCGGCTTCGGCGAACTGGTCGAGCATCACTGCAAACACCTCGAGTGCCTCGGAGACCTCCGACGGCGCCGAGGCGGCCAGCTTGCGGATCTGGGCAGCTCCTTCACGGGCGGCTTCCGGGTCGTCGTCAGCCGCAGCGTCGGTGGTGGCCGCCATCTCCAGCATCTGCGCGCAGAAGTCACCCTCTCCACGGTCGTCGGACTCCGCTGTCGCCTCAGAACCGGAGGACCCGCACCCCGCGGCGAGAAGGGCGGGAAGGACCAGCAGGACCATCGAGAGGCGCATGGATCAAGTCTGCCCTGCCCATCCGCGTATGCGGTGCGAAGCGGCCCATGACTGCTCGCTGTTGTGTGGCGTGGAGGGCTTGATAAAGTGAAACACGTTCTAGTTTTCATGGGCCGCAAGCCCGGACAGTCGAACACAGGCAGGTAGACAACCGATGACCACCGTGATCAACAACGGAATGAGATCCCCGTTCCCGATTCCCTTCGGGTGGTTCCAGATCGGCTGGCCCGATGACGTGAAGCCAGGGGACGTCAAGCCCCTCGAGTACTTCGGCCGCCACCTCGCACTCTGGCGCGACGAGAACGGCGAAGCGCACCTCAACTCGGCACACTGCCCCCACCTCGGCGCCCACCTCGCCTACGGCGGCTCCGTTCACGGAGACGAGCTCGCATGCCCCTTCCACGGGTGGCGCTTCACCGGCGACGGCAACAACTCGCTCATTCCCTACTCCCAGCGCACCAACAAGAAGGCCTGCATCGAGAGCTTCCCCGTGATCGAGCGCAACGGGCTGCTCATGGCCTGGTACCACCCCGATGGCATCGAGCCGCAGTGGGAGATCCCGGAGGTCCCCGAGTTCAACGATCCCGACAACTACACGGCGGTCGAGGTGCGCGACTACACGATCCCGGCTCCGTGGCAGGACCTGGCCGAGAACGGCGTGGACTCGGCGCACTTCCGCTACGTGCACCACACCGAAGAGGTTCCCGAACTCGTCAGCTACGAGATGGACGGGCCCCGCACCGCGATGAAGTCGATCCAGAAGTTCCCGACGCCGAAGGGCATCGTCGACGGCCACATCAACGCCGACTCCTGGGGTCCGGGCTTCTCGGTCATCCACTTCGGCGGCATCGTCGACACGATCCTGATGGGCTGCAACACGCCGATCAACGCCAACGAGTGCCACATGCGGTTCACGTTCACGGTGAAGAAGCTCGGCGACGACGGGTTCGACTCGACCGTCGGCAAGGCATTCGTCGACGAGATCGACAAGCAGGTGCAGGAAGACGGCCCGATCTGGGCCAACAAGGCCTACATCAGCCGCCCTGCCCTGGCCGACACCGATGGGCCGTTCACCAAGTTCCGCAAGTGGGCCTCTCAGTTCTACGCCGAGGGCATCGACGAGTCGGCTGACGTGTATGTCGGCGCTGAGACCTACGACTACGTGCTCGAGGAGACCGCCTCGCGCAAGCACGGCACCAACCCATTCGCCGACTGAACCCGCTCAGGCAGGGGGCCACGGCGGTGGCGCCGGAGGCTGCACCTGCGGCGGGGGGCGGCGCGCCTTGCTGCGTTTCACCAGCCCCACGACCAATAGGATCAGACCCAGCAGGCCGAGAAGGCCACCGACCACGATCGCTCCGAGAATCGCGAACGCCGGCCCGGCGAACTCAAATACCTCCGTCGTGGTGACGACCCTGGTCGGAGTGAACTCGGCGCCCCGGGTGGCAGACGGCTCCCCCGCCGCATCGCACACCGCCGAGTAGTCGCCGGGCGCCAGATCAGCAGCCACGACTGCAACGGTCCACGAAGTGTCGACCTGTGGGTTCACCACTGTGTCGGTGGACGACCCGCGGCGGAGGTCCACCGGGTCACCCTGCACGTTGACCACGGTGCACTCGATCGCGGTACTGGCATTGGACACAGCGACCCCCACCGTCATCGTGTCCCCTTCCGACGACAACGACTCGATCACCCGGAAGCCCACCCGACCCGGGACTGCCGACTCGGCGTTGCCCGTGATGACCACGTCGCGCGTGAACCCGTCCACGTCGATGCGCGGCCCGAACACCGCCACCGTCACAACCGCGGCCACCACACCCATGACCATCAACACGATGCCGGAGACAACGAATCCCCAGCCCGGGGGACGGGCTGGCCTGGCCTTGGGATCGGGAACCACGCGCCGACGCTACTGCCGTCAACCTCTCGCCGACGGGTCTCCTCCTCGAGCGCCGGCCGGACGCCGGCGGGCCAACTCCTGTTGCTGACTGTGCAGGCCCAGGAGCGTCAGGGCGAGCCCGAAGCCCAGCACCACGAGCGCGATGAGCGACAGCCAGTCCTGCAGACCTGTGACAGCCAGGGCTGCAGGCAGCGAACCGCTGCCCTCGCCTCCAGCACCGGTCTCACCGCTGGGTACGGGAGGTATGACCGCCGGGTAGGTGTTGGTGATGGCCTCAGTGACCGTGACCTCGCCCAGAGTCGGACCGGGGGCGATGGCAACCTCCACCGGATCCGACTGTGGATTGGACGAGTTGGCCCCTCCCGAGTCCGTCTCCCAAACCTTGCACTGGGCCGCGGCCGGAACACCCAGCAGTTGGAAGGGGTCATCCGGAGCGAACTCGGCGGACCCCTGGGCGACCACGACGGGTGCGCCACCGCCGTCAGGGGTGACGACGCACTCATAGGACAGCATGAACGACGAGGCGGCGGTGGCGCCGTCGCCGACCACCACGTCCTTGTCGACCTGCAGGCCGCCGAACAGCATTCCCACGCCGACCTCAAGGGGCTCGGAGGGCAACAGCCACTCGGGCCCTCCTGAGGGGTCTTCATACTGCTCGTTGTGGGCGAAGCTGTTCCACGCGATCGACGGAGCGCCCGGTGGGTCCAGATCCACGGGCGTCGACATCTCCCAACGCACCCTCACCTCGCCTGCGGGCGGGAACGGATCGCCGGGATCGAACTCGACGAACGTCTGGAAGCCGAGTGCATCAGTGCTGAACGGAGAGGTCCACTGCCCAGCCGGGCAGGGCACCGGCGGCTGGCCGATTTCCGTCGTACAAGGGGTCGACTGCGTCGTATAGGTGTTGGTGGTGATGAACGATCCGCCAGAGGACTCCACCATGGGAGCTCCCACCAACCGTGGCCGCTCACTCCACTCCGTGCCGCGGCTGGCCGGATCGAGTACGCCGGTGTCACCGAGGCGCGGCAGCATGTCGAGGATTCGTACCTCTTGGCCATCGAAGGTCCCGTCATTGCCGACGACCACCAGGTACCGGTAGTTCTGCCCAGGATTGACCAGAGCGACGCAGGGGTAGCGGGTGTATGTGCTGCCGCCATCGGTGAGCGTCGGACAGTCGGGATCGTCCAGGGGGACGAAGGCCGACTTGGAGGTGTCATAGAAGCCGAGGGTCGGATTCCCCGACACCCACTTGCGAGCGCCGAACGCCGTTCCGGCCGCGGTCGTGATCTCGGCTGGGTCTGTGCACGTCTTGCCCGGCGGGAACGGGTCACCGTTTGTCTCCCCGTCGGGCGGCACATCAGTGCAATCGAACTCGTCGGTGGCGGTTGAGCCCGCACCCATGGTGTTCTCGACGGTGTCACCCGCGGTCAGGCCGCCTTCGATCTTCATGCCGATGAGGATTCGCAGATCACTGGAGACCTCGAATCGACCCGGGAACTCCCAGGTGAGAAGCGTCACGCGTCCATTGCTGTCCGTCGTCGCCGTGAAGTCGACCGGCCCGGGGGGAGTCGTTCCGGACGGCACGTCGAACGCGGTGATCTGGTAGGGCTGCCCACCGGCTCCGGACTCGTTGAACACCAGTCCCGCAGGGATCGGCTCGGACACGATCAGGTCGTTCAGTGCCGCGGTGCCGGTGTTTCGGACCCTGAGCTGGTAGAGAGCGGTCTCCCCCGGGGCGATGACCGCCGAGCCGGCCACCGACTTGTTGACGTCGATGCCCGGCCGACCTTCGGTCACGTCCACGTCGCCGGTGGTGTCGGGGATCTCGAACACGCCCACGTAGCTCTCACCGGAGGCCTGGATGGTGTTCTCGTGGTTGCCGTCGACGGGATCCCCGCTCGAGCGTGTCGTCTCCCGCGGCGTCACATCGAAGCAGATCGAGGCCTGCGGGCAGGCCCCACCCGTCGGGAAGTTCTCGCCCGGCGTCAGATTGAACCCTGCGTTGGCCGAACTCGATGAAGTGAAGGTGACGCGGACACCCTGCACATCGGCCGCCGCGACGCTACCCGGAAGCGACGGGGTGTCACTGGCGGTGGGAGACCCGTCGATCCAGGTGTCGCTGGCGCATCCGGTGGTGCAGGCATCCAACTGCACGAGGTTGGCGCCGGGCGGGAAGGACACTCCGTTGAACTGGACGAAGTCGAAGCTGTCAAAGAAGTCCCTGCCGGCCCCGTCGTCATCCGAGTCGACGACCTGGAGGAACTTGAGGTGCGTGTTTCCGGTGTTCGACACCCGGATCTTCACCTCTGCGGTCTGCGGGGTCAGCCCGGGTGTCGGCTTGGGAACCGAGGCCGGCGTGATGAACTTCGAGAGGTTCGCGGCAGAATCGGGGGGTGACGTGATGACCTCGGATGCGCATCGCGTGGAGTCCCCCTGGTCCCCATTGATCACGGGAACCCCGTCGGCGGTGACCAGGTAGCAGTTCTGGAACCGGATGCCGTCGCCGACCCCGTCGCGACGGAACGACTCGACGTCGACCGTGCATCGGAACCCGGTCGGCATCGGCTCGTCGACAGTCACCCGCCAACCGATCGCCGATTCCAGCTCAGCAGCGCTGGCTGTGGCGTAGTCGATCCATACGGGCCCGGCCTGGGCCAGTTCGATCGTGTTGGCGAGACCCTGGCAGTTGGTGGAGATGTCCGTGATCCGGACCACGTCGAAGGGATGGTCACCCACCGAGGGCGTGGTCGTGGCCGGATCCCAGATCTGGACATCGTCGAGGAAACCGGGCGAATCGTTCCTGAACCGCACGCGGTAGTCGAGCGGCGTGTTGGGCGGGAGTTCGTTCTGACTGACCGTCTTGGTGCCGGGACCCGACGGAGGACCGGGCGGCACGACCACGAGCGTGTCGCAGTCCTCCGAGGTGGCGGTTCCGGCCCCCGAGTTCTCGACCTCGGAGGTGGCGCAGTTCTGGTACGTACCCGGTGTCGCCGTGTCGTCCAGTGTGCCGTGCAGGTTCAACCCGGCTGAAGCGCCGACGTCGATCGTGGCGCCACCACCGGTGCCCACGTAAGTGACTTCGACGCCATCCACGTCGCAGTCGAAGTCGGCCGGCCGCACGAATGGCGCGGCACCGGACGTGAGGCCCGTCAGCACCACGTCGGGATCGGGCGCGGCGCAGTCGATGGTCAGGTCGGCTCTCGCCGCACCGGCGGGGAACACGAGCGCCACCTCGTTGATCGTCATGTAGTCGAACGGGTCGTCTGCCGGGGGAACCCCGGTAGGCTCCGAAATGGTCACCTGCTCGACCGGGAAGGGCGAGTCGTTCGTGCCGCTCACGGTCGCCGAGACGGGATAGTCCGAGTCCGCTGGCGGGTCGGCCCCGGTGTCGACGTAGTCCGCGTCGGGGTCCGCGAACCAGAGCTTCTCGGTGCTCACCTCGGGGAGATTGGGGATGATCTGGTTGCTGGCGGTCGCGTCCGGACCCGGGTCGTAGCAGGGTGGATCCGTGGGTGCCGACTTGCAGGCTGCTCCGGCCCCGTCGACCAGGGCGGAACTCTGCGCAGTGTTGTCCACATCGATTGCGGTGACGGGCTCGATGGACTCGCCGCCGTCACGCTCGGTGCCGCGGAGGGTCCACTCGAAATCTGCCGTGCCGCCGGCGCCGTACCCGAGCTCGGCACCCCCGGAGTTCGAGTAGACGAACTGGACCCCGGTCACATCTGCGGGCGTCACACCGCCGTCGAGAACCAGGTTGGGTCCGCTCTGCTGGGCGCCTACCACGGTGCTCGGGCCCGTCCATTTGCCAGAGTTGGGCGTGCATGGCGTCGCGTACGGGGCGGTGCAGTAGATGACCTGGACGCGATCCGCATTGTCGGTGAACGACACGGTTCCGAGCCCGGACAAGTCGAAGAGGTTCCAAGGGTCCGGGGGTGGCCCATCGGGATCGCCGTCCGTCTGGTCGGTCAGCACCAGCTCGAAGGGGTCCGTGGAGTTGCTGGACTTGTTGGTGATGCCAAGGGTCACGTCGGTCGTGCCCCCCGACTGCGCGATCACCGATGACGGATCCCAGGCCTTGGTGGGTTCCAGCACCAGGTCATAGGGGATGCTGACGGTCAGGTCGACGTTGCCGCACTGTTCGCCGATGCTGTTGTTGCCCGCGTTCGCGCAGGCCTCGTTGGGCACAACGGTGCCGTCGGTCAGTCCGGTGTCCGCCGGCAGGGTCACCCCGATGTCGATGGTGAGCGGCGTGGTGGCCGGATCGAGCGCCGCGAATGTGAGTGAGAACGCTCCGGTGGAGTCGTCGTATGTGTAGGTGTAGGCCAGGGCAGTCAACGACGGGAACAGGGTGCCGCCAGAGGGTGTTGTGTCACCGGCTCCGGCAGCGTGGGTGAACGTACCGGGCACGAGGGATGCCACGAACTCGGTAGGCAGCGTGTCGGTGACGGTGTAGTCCTCACACCCCTGGGGTTCCCCGACGGCCGAGCACGTGATGGTGATCTTGTACGTCGCAGTGCCCTCCGGCGTGATGGTGGTTGGATTGACCGACTTGGACACACCGACGGTCGCGGCAGCTACCTCGCTCACCCCCAAGACGAGCGTGGAGGCGAGCACAGCAAGCACCACCACTACACGTGCCGCACCGGGCCATCCTGCATCGAGTATCCACGCCCGCGGTCGTCGGATCGCCCAGATCGCCACGGCCCCGATTCTTGCCCAGAACCGGCACCTTGCCTTGGCACCCCAAGAACGTCCCGCCTAAAGCGCTTCTCAGCCCCGACCACCCACACCCAGATAGCTCTTCGGCCAAGAGCCTCATCGCAATGTGGGCTGGCGACACCTAGGGCTTCTCAGCCCCAACCACCCACATTGCATAGAACTGGGCGGCGCCGCCGTAGGCGTGGCCTACCGCTGTGCGGGCACCGTCGACCTGGTGGTCACCGGCCTGTCCACGCACCTGCATCGCGGCCTCACCAAAGCGGATCATGCCTGACGCACCGATCGGGTTGGTCGAGAGCACGCCACCGGAACAGTTCACCGGCAACTCGCCACCCATCTCCGTGGCGCCGGCCTGGGTCATCTTCCAGCCCTCACCCTCGGGTGAGAAGCCGAGGTTCTCCAGCCACATCGGTTCGTACCAGGAGAAGGGAACGTACATCTCGACCATGTCGATCTGCTTGAGCGGATCGGTGATCCCGGCCTGCGCGTACACGTCCTGCGCGCACTGCTGGCCGGCGAGCGGGTTGACCTGGTCGCGCCCGTTGGCCGTGGCCGGCTCCGAACGCATCGACGCACCGTGCACCCATGCCGGGTTGACACCGCTCGACGCGGCGCTGGCCTCGGCAGCCTCGTCACCGGCGAGCACCAGCGCGATGGCACCGTCCGACGACGGGCACGTCTCGGAGTAGCGGATCGGCTCCCACAACATCATCGACTCCTGTACGGAGTCGTAGGTGATGTCGGGCTCGTGCAGGTGGGCGTACGGGTTCTTCAGGGCGTTGAGCCGGTCCTTCAGCGCCACGAGGATGCCGATGTCCTCAGGCGCGCCCGAGCGGCGCATGTACTCGCGGATGAACGGCGCGAAGTAGCCACCCGCCCCCGCCACCAACTGCTGCTGGAAGGGAATGGGGAACGAAAGCGCCCACATGGCCTCGGATACCGACTGTTGCTGCCAACCGATGGTCAACACGCGCTCGTGCACCCCGGACTGCACGTGGCTGGCGGCTACGACTGCGGTCGAACCACCGACGGAACCGGCGGTGTGCACACGGAACAGCGGCTTGCCGATCGCACCCAGTGCCTCGGCCAGGTAGGTCTCGGGCATCATGATGCCCTCGAAGAAGTCGGGGGCCTTGCCGACAACGATCGCGTCGATGTCGTCCATCGTCATGTGTGCGTCCGCGAGCGCCCGGTAGGCGGCTTCGCGGAGCAGGCCCGGCAGCGACACGTCACCGCGCACTGCTGAATACTGGGTCTGGCCGATCCCGACCACGGCTACACGATTGTCAGACATCAGTCCCCCTCGATCACTGCGACGAGATTTTGCTGCAACAGGTGGCCGGCGGTGGCGTGGGCCACGCCCCGATCCGCCTCCCCGGCGGTTATCCGGTTTGCCACCTCACCGAGGCGGAGCATGCCGGCAGCCATGATCGGGTTGGCGGCGAGTGCACCACCAGACGGGTTGACATTGGCGTCGTCGCCGAGCCCGAGCTCGTTGAGCACGATCCTCTCCTGGTGCGAGAAGGGGGCACACACCTCAACCACGTCCACGCCGCCGGCGGCCACATCGGCCTTCTGGGCGGCAAGTCCGATCGACGGGGCCTTGGTGAGGTCACGGGCGCCGTAGTTGTGCGAGTCGATCCGGTGGTCGATGCCACGGATCCATGCCGGGCGCTCCGACCACTCACGGGCCTTGTCGCCGGCAGCGAGCACCATGGCGCAACCGCCGTCTGTTATCGGCGGGCAGTCGTGCTTGCGAAGCGGGTCCGACAGGTAGTCGGCCGACAGCAGGTCCTCGACCGAAGGCGAGCCCTTGAGCTGTGCAAACGGGTTGGACTCCGCAGCCGTGCGGTTGCGGTGCGCAATCCTTGCCATCTCCTCTTCGGTGATGGCACCCGAGTCGAGCATCTGGCGTGCCTGCAGGCCGGCCATCGCAACCGAGTCGGGCCACAGCGGTGCGTAGTAGTACGGGTCGAGCATGCGGCTCAGCACACGGGGCAGGTCGCCGGGCGACGCCTTGGAGTAGCCGTACACCAGCGCCGTGTCGGCGTGGCCCGCCTGGATCTTCAGCCACGCTTCGTAGAGCGCCCAGGCGCCGTCCATCTCCACGTGCGACTCCTGGATCGGCGGCCATGCGCCCACCGCATCGAGGGTCATCACGAAGCTGAAGGCCTGTCCTGCCAGGTAGTCCGAGCTGCCCGAACAGGTGAAGCCGATGTCGGAGATCTCCGCTCCGGCACCGTCGAGGGCGGCTCGGATGATCGGCTGGACCATCTCGACCTCGTTGAGCAGGGCCTCGGCACGCACGTGCTCGCCCTGGGCGACCGAAACGATTGCGACGTCTCTCATCACATGTGTCCCTTCAGCTCGGCGGCGGGCACATCGGGCTCGTCGATCGGCTCCCAATGAGTGATGTTCTCGAAGCTCGTGGTGAGCTCGTCGGCCCAGACCGGCTCGACACGCATGCCGATGCGCACCTGGTCATGTGCGACGCCGAGAATGGTGCCGTAGAGCGATACCTCGGCACCGTCGGGAAGAATCAGCGCCGACACGAAGGGCGTGGGAGGTGCGTTCTCACCGAAGCCGATGTGCACGATGCAGAACGTCGTGATGGTGGCCTTGGGGCCCACCTCGACTGCTTCGCTAGTGGGCAGGCCGAGCACCGGGTCCATGCCACGCGACGGCACGTAGACGTCACCGTCATCACCGTGGCGGCCACCGAGGATCTTCTTCTGCTCGAGGCCGCGCAGGAAGCGGGTCGGCGCAGTGCCCGGCGTGTAGCTGTAGACCAGCGTGGCGGGCACGCGTATGCGCTGCACAGGGTCGTCACCACCAACTTCGGGCAGGCTCGGCTGGGGCTGCGACCAGAGGCCCTCGGGCATGGTCGATGTGGTGCGGTCGCTCTCGGCCGGCATGTCAGGCCCCTCCCTCGACTAGTTCGAAACAGGCGATGTCCTCGATCAGTCCCTGGCGTTCATCTGCCCACCGGATGCGCACCCGGGCGCCGGTCGAAACGGCATCGGGGCCCGGCGCATCCACGACATGGAGCATCGAGGTGTCGGCGCCATCGAGCTGGATCAGCGCGAGCGCATGCGGTGCCTGCAGCGGCTGCCCCTCGCGTACCTCCGGCACCCACGACCATGACGTGATCGCACCTTCGGGAGCCACTTCGACCATCTCGGTGATCGGCTCACCGGTCTCGGGGTCGTACTCCACCGGCGGGCAGACGACCCTGCCAATGGTGTCGCGGATGCCGAGCACTTTCTGCTCACGCAGGCCGGTGAGGAATGCACCGATGACCGGTCCGGTCGTTCGAAGGAAGTCGTATCCGATCGTGAGCGGCGCCCGCAGTACGTCCTGCGAGTCCGGAGAGTCGCCCATGGCATGCCCCCTGTGTCGTACGAGTCACCCGCGTGGTGACCGGCGTGACACTAGAACACGTTCTCGTTTCTGAAAAACCGGCCCTGGGGGCCGGGCCGGACGCGCAAGGGCCGGGCCGCCCCGTGGCAGCCCGGCCCTCGGTTCCGATCTGGACGCGAGCGGCTCAGCCTACGCGGCGCAGGGTGTTCCTGTCGGTGTGGTTGTACAGCTCGTCGTACTCCTTCATCTCGAGCACGGTCACCTCGTCGTATGACCACTCGTCGTCGCCGATGGTGATCTTCACCTCGTAGCGCTTCGTCGACGCGTTCTCGGCGAGGTACTTGTTCTCCAGCACGCCGTAGGTCGACTCACCGAGCTCACCGACCATCGTGAACTCGGTGTCGTCCGCCCCGGCGGAGCCACCCGCGAGCACGACAGTCGCGCGGGGCACCATGAATGCACGCATGACCTGGCCCGCATCGGCGTCCCAGAGCCAGTAACCCACCTCGGTGTGGAACGGGTCTTCCTCGTCGTTGCGCCACGCAGCCATCCGGTAGTCGAGGCCGTAGAGAGTCTGGCGGCCGTTGTCGACCGGTCCGAAGGCGCTGAAGGACACCTTCTCGCGGTAGACGGTCTCCCCCTCCGCGCCTTCCTCGTGGTGATGCGAGACATCAAGGCCCTTGGTGCCTTCCCATTCGCCGACGAGTCCCTTTAGTGGTCCGAGCTTTTCGAGATCATCCATGCCCGACATTGTGCACCATCTCGTAACCCTTCCCCACCGCGAAGCACCCCACACGGTGACTTCCTCTCCGAGGTGGGGTCAGGGGGTGACGATCGCGAAGTTCGCGTCGGGACGGTCGAGCCAGCCGGCGAGACGCACGAACGCATCGGGTTCGCCCTCCAACTCGATGTCCTCGCTGATGCCGAGGCCGCCGATCGCCATCAACAGCTCCACCTTCGTGAGTGTCGCCGTGGCGTGGGCCCCGTCCAGGTGGGTCTCGTTGCGGTGGTGCAGCACCGAGTTCTCCACCCAGAGCACATGGTCCTCGGGCCCACCATCGGGGGCGGCGTCGGTGATCACCAGGTTGACCACGAGGTGCTCGCCGGCACATGCCTCGGGATCGAGCCGCAGGGCCAGGGCGTCGAGCAGCATCGGCACCTCGACCGCCATCACCAGCTCCATGGACGCCGTCTCGATGGCAGCGCCGACGCCTTCGCGCAGCCCGTTGCGCAGCTCGTGGGCGGCCACGAGGTAGAAGTTGCGCCACGGCCCTGACTCGGCCTGGTAACCGAGCTGCTCGTGGGTGTCGGCGAGGAGCTGGATCGCCTCTGAGGTGGCCGGGTCTGAGCGATCCGGGTCGGAGAACACCACCCGGTTGAGAACCTCGGCCACCCAGCGGTAGTCGCCGGCTTCGAAGTCCGCACGTGCTCGTTCGACGATGCTAGCCGCCCCGCCCATGTACTCGACGTACTTGGCGGCAGCCGGCTCGGGGGGCAGCGGATGCAGGTCGGCAGGGTTGCCCGTGAACCAGCCGAGGTAGCGCTGGTACACGGCCTTCACGTTGTGGTTGACCGTGCCGTAGTACGGCCGGTTGCACCAGTGCCGAGCGATCGCATCCGGCAGCTGCACCTCTTCTGCACACTCGAGCATCGTGAGGCCCTTGTTGGCCTGCCGCAGGGTCTGGTCGTGCAGGAACTTGTAGAGGTCGCGCTGGGTGGCGAGGTAGTCCATCGACTCCTCGGCGCCCCACACCGGCCAGTGGTGACTGGTGAAGACCAGGTCGACCTCGCCATCGAAGCGCACCATCGCCTCATCCATGTACTTCGCCCAGGCGAGCGCGTCGCGAACCTGTGCTCCGCGGGGCGTGTACAGGTTGTGCAGGTTGTGCGAGCAGTTCTCGGCCATGCACAGCGCCCGGAACTGCGGGAAGTAGAAGTTCATCTCCGCCGGCGCCTCGGTACCGGGAGTGAGCTGGAACTCGATCTCCACCCCGTCGAGAGTGAGCCGCTGACCGGTCTCGGTGACCGTGTCGCTCGGGTGTATCAGGGTGACTGTCCCCAGCGAGTTGGTCTTGCCGAGTCCGGCGTCGACCTGACCCTTGGGACCGCGGTCGAGCAGCGCGCCGTACATGTACTGGGCACGTCGGCTCATCGCGACGCCGGCGTACACGTTCTCACTGACGGCTGCCTCGACCATGCCGACCGGAGCGACCACACGGCAACGACCTTCCTGTACGTCCTCGAGCGTTGTCACGCCCTTCACACCACCGAAGTGGTCTACGTGTGAGTGCGTGTAGATCACTGCCGTGACCGGCTTGTCGCCGAGATGCTCACGAGCGAGCTCCATTGCGGCGGCGGCTGTCTCCACGGAGATGAGCGGGTCGATGACGATGAAACCCTCGTCGCCCTCGATGATCGTGATCTCCGACAGGTCGAAGCCGCGCAACTGGTGGATGCGGTCGGCGATGGTGAACAGGCCCGCTTCCATGTTGAGCTTCGCCTGGCGCCACAACGAGGGATTGACCGTGTCGGGCGCATCCTCGGAGTCCAGGAACTCGTAGTCGCCGAGGTTCCATGCGGGGTGGTCCCGTGGGCCCGCGACAGGGCCGGGCGGTGGTGCGGCCACGAACCCGCGGGTTGCGTTGTCGTGGTCAGCGCGGTCACTCCAGTCCATCGGGCTCTCTTCGCGGAAACGGCGCTGGACCTCGGCTGTGTGCTTGGTCGCGTTCTTGGGCTGGGTGCTGTCGGGGGCTGCCATGGGTGCTTCCTAGCACCCATTCACGTTCATGGGAGACGCGGGTCACAGCCCCTGCCCCGGCGGCCCGCCCACAACTACCCTGCGGTCATGACCGACTCGCAGGACACCGTCTTCCCGCCGATCGAGCGGCCCGAGCATCCGCCGGTGCAGGACTGGAACACCGACTTCGACCACACGATCCAGGACTGGGCGCAGAACGCGCCGGAAATCTGGCAGCGCTACCGCGAGGGCTGCCCGGTTGCGCACACGGAACGCTTCGGTGGCGCCTGGTACCCGGCGAAGCACAACGACGTGTCGGACATCGCGCACGACACCGACCACTTCTCGAGCCGCGGGATGATCGTTAACGACATGGGCTTCCGTGGCGAGGCACCGGTCGGGTTCGCGCCGCCCATCTCGTCGGATCCGCCGTTCCACCAGATCGCGCGCAAGCTCTTCCTCGGCCCGATGGCACCGAAGGCGGTGACAGAGCTCGAACCGCAGACCCGCGAGACATGTCGTCGGCTCATCGCCGAGCTCGTGGCGGACGCGGAGGCCAATGACGGCCTCACGGACATCGCGGTGAACTACTCCCAGCACATACCTGTGCGGGTGATCGCCCACATGCTCGGCCTGCCCGAGTCCGATGGCGACCGTTTCCGCACGTTCATCCACCGGATCCTCGAAAAGCCCGGCCAGATCGAGGTCGCGCCTGACGAGACCATGGCCGAGTACCTCGCCGAGGTGATCATCGAGCGGCGGGCCAATCCGGGCGACGACCTGATCAGCTACTTCCTGCAGGCCGACATCGACGGAATGCCGCTGAGCGACGAGCACGTGTTCGGCTCGATCGCACTCACACTGATCGCAGGCATCGACACGACCTGGTCGGCCATCGGCGCGTCGCTGTGGCACCTCGCCCAGCACCCCGAGCACATGGACCGCCTGCGCAACGAGCCCGACGTGTGGCCCTTCGCGATCGAGGAGTTCCTGCGCTTCTATGCGCCGGTCACGATGGCCCGCGTGGTGTCCGAGGACATCACCGTCGGCGACGCCGAAATGAAGGAAGGTGACTGGGTGCTGCTGCCCTTCCCCTCGGCCAACCGCGACGAGGAGGCCTTCGAGGACGCCGGCGAGTTCATCATCGACCGCCAGCGCAACCGCCACGCCGCGTTCGGCCTCGGCATCCACCGCTGCGCCGGGTCGAACCTGGCCCGCATGGAACTCCGCGTGGCGTTGCAGGAGTGGGTGGCGGCCATTCAGCGGTTCGAGCTGGCAGACCCCGACCCCGACGCGGTGCGCTGGTCGACCGGCCAGGTACGCGGACCCCGCGAGCTACCCGTGCGCATACTCGAGACAGCCCAGGGAGCCTGAGATGAGGATCAAGTACGACCGCGACGCCTGCCAGGGCCACAATCGCTGCTACCTGCTGGCACCAGAGGTGTTCGACGTGGATGACGAGGGATACGCAGTGCTCCGCATCGAAGGTGACGTGCCCGCCGAGCTGGAGGAGAAGGCCCGGCTCGCGGCCGACAACTGCCCCGAGTACGCAATCACGATCGAGGAGTGAACCCGGGGACAAGCGGCTTGCCCACCAAGGGTGGGGACCGGGGGTAGGGCGGGGGGACACCACTGAAGCCGCGGTCACAAGAAGCAACCCCACCAGCACGGCTGCATTGCGATGTCACACGGACGCTTTGTCCGCCCCGCCCTTCCGCCAGTGGTACTTGATCGGCAAACGGCCACCGAAACCTTGAGTGCGATCAGCAATTCTTCAGGGCCACCGGGGCAGGGCCGGCAACAGCGCCCCGAAGGACCGTTCTCGAGCGGCGCCCCACCAGACCCCTGCGCCATAGACGGCGTCGTCGGCCAGGCTGGTGAACCTGTCGGCGACCGTGCCCTCTGCAGAGGCCACGGTCGTGGCAACCGAGGCAAGCACGAAACGGCGGGCTCGTCGCGAGACAGCCGAAGCTGCGAGAGCCACCGGCCACCAGGGACGCACCACAGCACGCGACAGCCCTCGAGCCGCGCCCGCATGCCCTTTCACCGCGAGCATCGCTGAGTCAGTCGGAGCCACTCCCTCGAGCTTGCGAGCCAGTGCGGCGCCAGACCCAGCGCCGACAGCCAGCGCAGCGACCGGATGGCCGGCTCCCGCCAGCGCCCACATCGCGGCGCTCCACCCCGAACAGGACACCGGCGCCACCGAACCCGGATGGCGCGTGTGCAGCGGTGCAGCCGATGACCCGTAGGCGAACCGTTGCCGAGCCCAGCCGAGCCAGTCCGCCCGCGGGGCGTGGAACACCTGGGAGGCCGGCTCGTAGCGTGCGCCATGGCCGGCGTCCACAACCCGCCACACCAGGTCGACGTCCTCACCGAAGCGCATCGACTCGTCGAATCCCCCCAGGTCGCGCAGCACCGACACCCGCCCGACGAGAGTGGCAGCGGGCAGGTAGGCGACCCTGGCCCTCGGACGCACCACGGATGGTTCAGCCCCCAGGTCGAGTGGAGAGTGTTCGAACTCGTAGCGTGCCAGCGCGCCCGGACCCGGCCGGGAACGGACCCGTGGTGCCACGAGCGCCACCCGGGGGTCGGCCATCTGAGCGAGTAGCGGCGCGAGCCAGTCGCCGTCGGCCCGGACATCCGAGTCGACGAACGCCACCAGCGGTGTTCGCACTTGGCGCAGCCCTGCATTGCGCGCAGCGGCGGGCCCCCGGGGCGTTTCGTTCACCAGGAGTGTGGCGGCGTGGCGGCCTGCCACAGCGGCGACCTCACCGGACTCGACCGATCCGTCGTCCACGACCACCGCGGCGCGCGGCGGGCCCGGCGAAGCGGAACGCCATCGCTCGAGGAGTCGGTCGAGCGACCGGGCCCGGTCGCGGACCGGGACCACCAGAGTCACCTCAGCCGGGTCAGGAGTGGTGTCGCCCTGCACAGGGAGCGGATTGGCGGCTCCGGTCGTCACCAGCCGGTCGATCAGCCGGGTTGCGGCGGAGCCGTTGACCGCCAGACCACCAGGTCCCGCCGCTTCCAGCTCGCGGAGCAACTCGTCGCCTGGCTCCGTCAACCTGAACAGGCGTAACGGCGAGCCGCCCAACCACACCTGTGGCGCCAGGCGGCGCAGCGATTCGTCAGCGCACACCGGCCAGCCCCGCAACGCGGACGGGGGCCGCTGACTCACGACGCAGTCATTCCGGCGTCCACCGGAAGCACGGCACCCGTGATCGCAGCAGCGGCCGGACTGCAGAGCCAGACGATCGCGGATGCCACCTCGGCCGGCTCGAGCAGTCGGCCCAGCAGATGGTGCTCACTGAACTGCTCGGGCGTGTCGAGCCCGTAGACGGCGGCTGAGGCCTCGAGGATGTCGGTGCGGGTGGCACCCGGCGCCACCGCGTTGGCGGTGATGCCCGAGTCGCCGAGGTCGGCTGCGAGGGACCGCACCAGACCGACGACCGCATGCTTGGTTGCCGAGTAGCTGCCGAGTGAAGGCAAACCCCTCGAAGCTGCAGCGGAGGCCACGGCCACGAAACGACCGGACCGCGGCTCGGCTGCGTCGAGCATCGCCGGCACCGTTGCTGCGGCGGTGTTGAGCACTCCGGTGGTGTTGACACCCACCTGGGCCTCCCATGCCTCTTCGGGCGTTTCCCAAAGCGGGCCTCCACCCCACAGCACCCCCGCGGCGCAAACCACCGCGTCGAAGGTGGGCAGGCCCTCCACTGCTGCCATCAGGGCGCCGCGGTCAGCTACGTCTGCCACCACCGCCGTTGCACCGCCGCCACAATCCGCCACCACGGCGTCAAGCTGTTCTGCTGTGGCGAGGGGGTAGTCGATACGCTTGTCGTCCTCACAGCGGTCGAGCGCAACCACGCGGGCACCCTGCCGGGCGAACTGTCGGCAGACCTCGGCGCCTATGCCGCGGGCCGCACCGGTGACCAGCACATTGGCTTCTGTCATGCACCAAGCGTGGCACGGGACACCATCGGCGGTCACGACTGGGGAGCCGGAGTCGGCCAGCGGTAGCTTTGCCCCATGATCGCAGTGGTCCCGGTGCGTGCGGGTGAGCTGCCCGCGGGAGGCGCCGAAGCCGTCGCCGAGGCGGGCGGAGCAGCCGTGCTCGTGGGAGAGTCGGCAATGACGGCAAGCCAGGAGCTGCGCGGACTCGCAACCGACGTTCGGGTCTGGGACACCCCGGGCTTCGCGCCGGGTGCATGGGCTGCCGTGTTGGCTCCCTTGCTCGCGGAGGAACGGATCCTGCTGCTACCCGCCAGCCCCGACGGCCGCGATCTTGCTCCCCGGCTCGCGGCGCTGCTCGAGCACGTGCCCATCGCCGGCGCCATCGAAGTCCGCGAGGACCGTGTGACCACGGTCGGCTTCGCCGGGTCGTCGATGGCCGAGCACTCGCTTCGCGGCGCCGCTGTGGTCACGCTCCAGCCGGGCGTACGCGGCGTCGAGCCCGACCCGATGCTGGAGATGTCCGTCACCGAACTCGACCTGCAGGCACCCGAGACGGCCGAGGCGGAGATCGTCGAGGTGCTGCCGCCGGACGTGACCACGATGGACCTCGCAGAGGCCCCCCGGATCCTCGGTGGCGGCAACGGCCTCGAAGCGAGCGAGCGGTTCGTGCAACTCACGGGCATCGCCACCGCACTGGATGCCTCTGTCGGCACCACCCGGGTGATCACCGACAAGGGCTGGCTGCCCCACGAGCGCCAGATCGGCACCACGGGCGTGGTCGTGGATCCCCGCCTCTACATGGCGTTCGGGATCTCCGGCGCCGTGCAGCACACCAGCGGCCTCGGAAGCCCGGATCATGTGATCTCGGTCAACACCGAGGCGAACTGTCCGATGATGGGCCTCGCAGACCTGGCGATCGTGGCCGACGCCAACGCCACCCTCGATGCCCTCGAAGCAGAGCTGGCAGCTCTCGACGATGCGGCCGCCGAGGTGACCCCATGACGACCGCCGACGTGATCGTGGTCGGCGCCGGGCCCGCAGGCTCTGCTGCTGCGCTCACTGCCGCGCGCGCGGGCAAGCGTGTGGTGCTGGTGGAGCGCGGACCGTTCCCCGGTTCCAAGAACATGTACGGCGGGGTCATCTACGGCCGGGTGCTCGATGACCTGGTGCCCGAGTGGTACCGCGAGGCCCCGATCCAGCGTTGGGTGACGCGACGCCAGACGATGATCATGACCGGTACCCAGGCGCTCACGGTCGACTACCGCACCGAGGCATGGGGTGAGGAGCCCTACAACGGCGCCACGGCCTACAGGCCAGACTTCGATTCCTGGCTCGCCGACAAGGCGGTCGACGCCGGGGCCGAACTGGTCTGCTCCACCACGGTGACCGGCCTGCTGAGCGAAGGTGGGCAAGTGGTCGGCGTACGCACCGACCGCCCCGACGGCGAGCTCACGGCGCCAGTGGTGATCGCGGCCGATGGAGTCAACTCGTTCCTGGCCAAGGAGGCCGGCCTCTACGGCGAGGTCGACGCGGCCAACTACACGCTGGGCGTGAAGGAGACGATCGCCCTGCCCCGCGAGGTCATCGACGAGCGCTTCGGTGTGCGGGGCGACCACGGGGTGGACATCGAGATCATCGGATGCACCGGCGATGTGCCCGGTGGCGGATTCGTCTACACCAACCGGGACACCATCGCGGTCGGGCTGGTGCTGTCGCTCCCGTCCTTGGCAAAGGGGGACGTGCGGCCCGAGAAGATCCTGGCCGACCTCAAGGCGCATCCCGCGGTGGCACCCCTCGTGGAGGGTGGCGAGGTCAAGGAGTACTCCGCCCATGTGATCCCGGAGGCGGGCTACGACATGATGCCGGAAATCGTCGGCAACGGGATCCTCGTGACCGGTGATGCCGCAGCGATGTGCCTTGCTGCGGGGATCTGGCTGGAAGGCGTGAACTTCGCCATAGGTTCAGGTGCTGCGGCCGGCCGTGCGGCCGCCAAGGCTGTCGATCAAGGTGATGCATCGGCCACGGGGCTCTCCGGATACCGGTCACGACTCGAGTCGAGCTTCGTGATGCAGGACCACAGGCGGTTGCGCGAGGCACCACACCTCGTGATGGGCGATCTCGCACAGAAGTACCTTCCGGCGGTGGCCTGTGGGGTTGTCGAACAGGTCTTCCAGGTGGACAACCCGAACCCGAAGCCCAGGCTGCGCAAGATCGTGCGCTCTGAGATGCGCCGCAATGGACTGCGGATCCGCGACGCCGCACGAGACGGATGGCGCGCCCTGCGCACGTTTGGATGACAGGTCGACAGATGGCAGCGCATACACCCAACCCATACCCGGAGATCAGCTTCGAGGCCCGGATGAACTCTGCGGAGTTCAGAGTCCACTCCGATGCCCACATCACCCTCGACGACACGCATTGCCGCGACTGCACGGTCCGTGGGTGCATCACGGCCTGCCCGGCCGACCTGTTCGTGCCCACCTCCGACGGCGGCATCGTATTCAACTACGAGCAGTGCTTCGAGTGCGGCACCTGCTACCTCGTGTGCAACGAGGAGGGCGCCATCACCTGGACCTACCCGGAGGGTGGCCACGGGGTGGTGTTCCACAACTCATGAGCGCCAACGCGTCGGCACCGACGGGTCCCGTGGTGGCCTGCGTGAAGTGGGTCGACCTCCGACCCGTGATCGATCCCGTGCATGGCACGGTCACTCCGTCCGAGCGCGGCGGGGGTTTCTCCCCTGCCGACCGCACCGCCCTCGAGGTGGCCCTGCAGATGGCCGAGGCCTGGGAGTGCGAAGCCGTGATCGTGTGCGCAGGCCCCCCGGATGCAGACCGTGGACTGCTGGAACTCGCCGCGTCCGGAGCCATGCGGGTCGTGCGGATCGACCAGTCCTCGGGGCTGCACTCCGAGACCGTGGCCGACGTGCTGGCATCGGTTCTGGGACCCGGTGAGCTGGATGCACGAGCGGTCGTATGCGGCGACCTGAGCTACGACCGCGGATCCGGGTCGGTGCCGGGGCTGTTGGCGCACCACCTCCAGTTCGCGCAGGCTCTCGGCCTGATCTCCGTGACTCCGGAATCCGCAGGGGCCACCGCCGTGCGACGGCTCGATGGCGCGCGGCGCGAACGCCTCGCCATCAACGGCCCTGCGGTCTATTCGGTGGAGGGGGCGGTAGCCACCCTGCGCCGCGCCCCCTTGTCGGCGTCCCTGGGGTCAGCCGCGAAGGGCCCTACGCTCCACGTTGAGCGGGGCCGCATCGAGGCCCATGTGGAGCCACCCCGCATGCGGCCATGGCGACCGCGGGCTCGCGTGCTGCCACCGCCCGCAGGCAACAGCGCGCTCGATCGGATCACGCAGCTCACCGGCGCCGGCTTGGATACAGAACCACCCCGCTCCGTGGAGGCCGAGCCGGCCGAGGCGGCGCGCATGATCGTCGAGCAACTGCGGTCATGGGGGTACCTCGGCGGTGATGACTGATGGTCTCGTACCGCCTGGGTGACCTGCGCTGGCCGGATCTCGCAGAGCGCTCGCCGATCCTGGCTGTGCCCACAGGCAGTTGCGAGCAGCATGGGCGTCACCTTCCCGTCGACACCGACACCGTCATCGCATGCGCGTTCGCCCAAGCGTTGGCGCAGTCGCGCGACGACGTCGTGGTTGCCCCACCGGTCAGCATCGGTGCCTCCGGCGAGCATCGGGGCTTCCCGGCCACGCTGTCGATCGGGACAGAGGCCATGCGTGATGTGGCAGTGGAGATTGCCCGCAGCGCCCTGCCCGAACCAGCCGACGCCGGGGCGTGGGCTGGCTTTGGCGGCGTGCTGTTCGTCAACGGACACGGAGGCAACCTCGAGGCGCTCGAGGCGGCCGTGTCCACGCTTCGCGGCGAAGGCCGACGCGTCGCGGCATGGCATCCCCGCGTGCCCGACGGCGACCCCCACGCTGGACGGACCGAGACGTCGATGATGCTCCACCTCGCTCCGGATCGGGTGCGGATGGAACTCGCGGAACCCGGCCCGGGCACACGATTCTCCGAGATCGGCGATGTGCTGCGCACCGACGGACTGGCGGCTGTCGCACCCAACGGCGTGCTTGGTGACCCCACCGCTGCAACCGCCGAGCACGGCAAGGTGCTCTTCGAGGGCCTCGTCGCCGACCTACTCTCGGCGGCCGCCGCCGTCGAGGGCTGATCCGGCAAGCCTCACGTACTCTGGATCCATGGCGCACGACCATGCCCGCGGCCACAATCATGGCTCGGCACTCGCACGCTCCGGAGAGTCGGCACGAAAGCCCTTGTCGTGGGCGCTCGGCATCACGATCTTCACCCTCATCGTGCAGGTGTCGGTGGGCATCAGCACTGGCTCGCTGTCGCTGCTCACCGACGGCGCCCACCTGCTCACCGACGTTGGTGGCATCATCCTGGCCCTCGCTGCGGTCACGTTCGCCTCACGACCCACCCGCGACGAGCGGACTTTCGGCCTGTACCGACTGGAGGTCCTGTCCGCGCTCGCCAACGGTGTGCTCCTGTGCGCTGTTGCCATATGGGCGATCTGGGAGGCAGTGCAGCGCATCCAGGACCCGCCCGACGTGCCCGGAATGCCGGTGCTCGTCGTCGGCGCCCTGGGGCTGGCTGCCAACCTGGTCGCCCTGAAGCTGCTCAGTGGGGGCGGATCGCTCGCCGCTGAAGGCGCCCGCCTCGAGGTGCTGGCCGACGCTGTCGGATCGGTGGGCGTTGTGGCCGGCGGCGCCCTGATCCTGATCACCGACGAGCCTGTGATCGACGCGTGGATAGGCCTCGCAATCGGCATCTGGATCGTGCCGCGGGCGATCCGACTCGCCCGCGAGGCGCTGCGCGTGCTGCTTCAGCAGGCGCCCCGGCACGTGGACCTCGATGCGATCCGCGGCGAGCTGGAGGGCATCGACGAGGTGGTCGATGTGCATGACCTGCACGTCTGGACCCTCACAACCGACATGGACGTGCTCACTGCCCACTTGATGGTGTGCACCGATGCAGACCACCACCGGGTGCTCGACTCCGCCCGTGACCTGCTGGCCGGCAACCACGACATCCACCACGCAACACTGCAGGTCGAGCCCGACAGCCACAGCGGCTGCGACAAGGTCGACTGGTGACCGTCAGGTGAGGGCCGCCCCGACCCGTTCGCCGTCGACCACAGCGGCGTGGGCCCGCCGGGGCGCGATGGCGTCACCGATGCGCTCCACGCTCAGGCCTGCTTCGCGCAGCTCGAAGTAGAGCGACTCGACGGGGTCGGACGGAACCGCGAGCACCATCCAGTCCGGCTCCCGCTCCTGCATCTGGCCCGTGGGGTGGTGCTGGAAACCGACAACATGCCCATCGACGGACATGGGCACCAGTTCGGTGTTCTGGCGGATTCCCTTCGCCTGTGCGCGGATCCAGAAGTTCTCCAGGTCGAGAGTGATGCCCAGGTCCTGGCCAACGACCATGCCCGGCGTCACGATCTCGACTTCGCACCCGCCGTCGGCGAGCAGCTCGGCCACCGACGTGGCGTGATGGAAGCCCAACTCGTCGAGCACCAGCACCGAGCCGCTCGGCTGGGCCGCGCCCGTGAGCACGTCACGCACATCCACGATCCACTCCGCGTCCGCCGGTGCCCACCATGGGCGGGCCGGTGCGGAGCCAGTCGCCACCACCACATGGTCGGGCATGCGGCGCGCCACCTCCCCGGCGTCGACGGTCGTGCCGTACTCGATCTCCACGCCCAGACGCCCACATTCGTGCAGCTGGTTTCGCACCAGGTCACCGAACTCGGCGCGGTTGGGCACCGACGCCGCCAGACGCACCTGGCCGCCGGCCTCATCGGCCGCCTCGCACACGGTGACCCGGTGCCCGTTGCGGGCGGCCGCAATCGCGGCCTGGAGCCCGGCGGGGCCTGCACCCACCACGAGCACCTCACGCGCCAGGGACACCGGCTGCGCCAGACCGACGCCGAGCGACTCGCGCCCGGTACGCGGGTTCTCGATGCAGCCCAACCATCGGTTGAGCCCCATGCGGCCCACGCATTCCTGGTTGCAGCTCAAGCACAACCGTGTGTCGTCGGCGGACCCGGCACGGGCCTTGGCCACGAAGTCGGCATCGGCGATCTGGCCACGCACGACACCGACGAGGTCGCAGTGGCCCTCGGCGAGGGAGCGCTCGGCCTGGATCGGATCCTTGTAGCGGCCGACTCCCACCACAGGCAGGTCGACCGCCTTGCGGATCGCTGACGGAATGAACGTGGCGTATCCGGGCGGGATGTGCATCGACGCCTCGATCATGAACAACGACGCAGTCGCGACGCCGATCGAGGTGTTGATGTAATCGACCTGGCCTGCGGCATCCATCATCTCCGCCACCTCGACCGCCTCGTCGCTGGTGGTCCCGCCCTCGATCAACTCGTCGCCGCACAGGCGCACTCCGAGCGCGAGATCGGCGCCTATGGAACTCCGCACCGCGGCCACGATCTCCATGAGGATCCGCGCCCTGTTGGCCAGCGACCCTCCGTAGTCGTCGGTGCGCTTGTTGGTTGCCGGCGACAGGAACCCGCGCACGATCGACGAGTGGGAGCACTGGAGCTCGATCCCGTCGAAACCGCCTTCGGCACAATGCTCGGCCACGCGCGCATACGAGGCGACGATCTCGGCGATCTCACCGTGCGTGACAGCCTTCGGCACTTCCCTGAACAGCGGGTCGGGCACCGGTGACGGCGCCCATACGGGCAGGCGGGAGTACATCGAGGATGCCTGGCCGCCGTTGTGGTTGATCTGGGCAAAGATCGGAGTGCGGTGGCGGTGAACGGCCTCGGTGATGCGGCGGTAGCCGGGGATCACGTCGCGGTTGAAGCCGTGGATCAGCTTCTCGTAGGGCCAGTCGGTCGGATGGGTCGAGTGTTCCTCGGTGATGATCAGACCGGCACCACCGGCTGCCCGCTCGGCGTAGTACGCGGCGTGCTGTTCGGTGGGAAGGCCGTCACGCGCGTAGTTGGTGAGGTGCGCTGAGAACACGATGCGGTTGCGCACCGTGACAGGCCCGATCTGTTGGGGTGTCCAGAGGATCCGCTCCGCCATCGGTGCAACGGTAGGTCGGCGGGGTCGGCTCGCAGAAGTTGGCGCGCAGTCTCGGGGATCCAGCAGCCGCTGTATCAGGCAGCAGCCGCTGTATCAGGCAGCAGCCGCTGTATCAGGCAGCAGCCGCTGTATCAGGCAGCAGCCGCTGTGCCGTGGCGCCGGCCGCGCAGAATCGCGGCAGTCACGCCGGCGATCGTGGAAGCAGCTGCGGCAGCACCGCCTGCAACCGCGGCGACCCTGCCCCACAGGACATGACCGCCGTCGCCGTCCATGAGGTTCTCGACCTGACGGTCCGAATCGACCACCACGTCACCCACCGGCTCGAGACCGAAGCCCACGAGGCGGCCCTTGTGCACGTGTCCGAACATCCCGCCAGGCAGCGCCACTGCAACGTCGTCATGTGTGCGAAAGGCGCTGTTCGCGGCCTTCGCGAGGTCCAGCGACTGCTGGATCGTCGCTTCGAGGAGGTTCTTGGTCTTCTCGATCATCAGAGGTCTCCGTTCGGCTTCGTTGCCTGTCGCCCTAGTCCTTGCCGTGGGAGCCAACCCGCGGCTTGCCCCTCCAGTCTACGCGTTGATCACACGGATTAGAACGCACGAATCCCCCAAGTGAAGAGAATTCATCTGATTGCGCAGTGCAATTCGACTGGGCGAATCACTCACTGCACTTCCCAGGTCGACCCTGAGTGCAGCAGCTTGTCGATCAACTCACGCCCGGGGGGTGCCTCGGGCACCGGGTTGCGCTCGCCGTAGACCGGCTTGTCGACAGCGCGGAACACGCCCATGGGCGTGGGCTCGTCCATGTTGGGGGACAGACGGCTGAGTGCGAACGCCACCGAGGGATGGTCACGTGCCTCGTTGTGGGTCAGCAGCGCGTCCTCACCCACATCGGCGACGTCGACCACGACAGCGCCCTGTTTCGGGTCGAGCACCACGCCCTTCTGGCCGTCGGGACCGAAGCGGATCCGCTCACCCTGCACGAGCGGGATCACCATGTCGTCGCGGTTGGACCGCGCAGTGATCTGGTCATAGGCGTGGTTGTTGAACACGTTGCAGTTCTGAAGCACCTCCACGAACGCGGCCCCGCGGTGGGCATGCGCACGCTGGAAGACCTCCTGCATGTGCTTGCGGTCCATGTCGTGGGTGCGAGCCACGAACGTCGCGTCCGCGCCCAGTGCGACTGACAGCGGGATCAGCGGAGCATCCTCGGAGCCCTGGGGCGAGGACTTGGTGACCTTGCCCTGCTCGGACGTGGGCGAGTACTGGCCCTTGGTGAGCCCGTAGATCCGGTTGTTGAACAACAGGATCGTGAGGTTCACATTGCGGCGCAGCGCATGCAGCAGGTGGTTGCCGCCGATGGACAGCAGGTCGCCGTCGCCGCCCACCACGAACACCGACAGGTCGGGGTTCGCCATCGCCACTCCAGTGGCAATCGCCGGGGCGCGGCCATGGATGCCATGGATGCCGTAGGTGTCCATGTAGTACGGGAAGCGCGCAGCACAGCCGATGCCGCCGACCACCACGGTGTCTTCCTTCCGCACACCCATGTCGGGCAGTGCGAACTGCAGGGCGGCGAGGATCGAGTAGTCACCGCAGCCGGGGCACCAGCGGACCTCCTGGTCGCTCTGCCAGTCGGCGCGGGTAGTGGTCGGTATCTCGACAGGCGTGGCAGTCATCAGGCACCTCCGTTGCTGATGTCGCCGAGCGCCTTGCGGATCTCGGCTTCGATCTCTCCGCCGGTGAACGGAAGGCCGGCCACCTTGTTCACGGACTGGGCATCGACCAGGTACTCCGCCCTCAGGACCCTCGACAGCTGGCCGAGGTTCATCTCGGGCACAAGCACCTTGCGGAAGCCCTTGATGACGTCACCCAGCTCGCGCGGAAGGGGGTTGAGGTGGCGCAGGTGCACCTGGGCAACCTTGGCACCCTCACCGCGAATGGTCTCTACCGCCGAGGCAATCGCGCCCCACGTGGATCCCCACCCGACCATGAGCAGGTCGGCATCGGGATCGCCGGTGACCTCGAGCGGTGCGTAGTAGTCGGCCACACCGGCCACTTTCTCGGCACGCAGGTTGGTCATCCGCTGGTGGTTGTCGGGATCGTAGGAGATGTCGCCCGATCCGTCGGCCTTCTCGATGCCACCGATGCGGTGCTCGAGTCCGGGGGTGCCCGGGGTGGCCCATGGCCTGGCGAGGGTCTCGGGGTCACGCAGGTACGGCCAGTACTCGTCGGTGCCATCGGGCGCCTTGTGGTTCGGCTCGGTGGCGAATTCGGTGCTGAGGTCCGGCAGCGATGCCGAGTCGGGCATGCACCATGGCTCGGAGCTGTTGGCGATGTAGCCGTCTGACAGCAGGATCACTGGTGTGCGGTATCGGATCGCGATGTCGGCGGCCTGGATCGCACACTCGAAGCAGTCCGCAGGGCGGGATGCCGCGATGACCGGCAGGGGCGATTCGCCGTGGCGGCCGTACAGCGCTTGCAGCAGGTCGGACTGCTCTGTCTTGGTGGGCAGGCCGGTGGAGGGACCACCTCGCTGGATGTCGACGATCACGAGCGGCAGCTCGAGGGAGATGGCGAGGCCGATCGCCTCCGCCTTGAGCGCCATGCCGGGCCCCGACGTTGTCGTCCAGGCCAGGTTGCCGGCGAACGCGGCCCCGACCGACGAGGCCACAGCGGCGATCTCGTCTTCAGCCTGGAAGGTCCGGATCGACGCCTCGGGGTACTTCGCGAGCTCGTGGAGGATGTCGGATGCCGGTGTGATCGGGTACGAACCGAGGTAGGTCGGCAACTGCGAGAGCTGGGCAGAGGCGATGATCCCCCAGGCCAGACCGGTGTTGCCGTTGACGTTCCGGTACGTGCCGGCCGGCCTGTCGACGGGAGCGACGGCACGGGTGACCGGGATCAGCTCGGTGGTCTCGCCGAACGCGTATCCGACCTCGAAGGCGGTGGTGTTGGCCGCCTTCACCAGCTCGTCGGAGGAGAACCGTTCCTCGATCCACGTGCGCAGGTCGTCCGGGTTGCGGCTGTACATCCAGCACAGCAGGCCCAGCGCGAAGAAGTTCTTCGAACGTTCGGCGTCGCGGCCCTTGACTCCGAGTTCCTTCACCTTGGTGACGGTGAGGCTGGTCATCGGCACCTCGACCACGTTGAAGCCATCCAGGCTGTCGTCGTCCAGAGGGCTGACTTCGTAGCCGGCCTTTTCGAGGTCGCGCTCACCGAACCCGTCGGCGTTGACGATCACCATGCCGTCCGAGCGGAGCTTGGATATCTCCGAACGCAGCGCCGCCGGGTTCATTGCCACGAGCACGTCGGCCTCGTCACCCGGAGTGGAGATGTCCTCTGAGGAAATCCGGACCTGGAAGGCTGACACTCCCGGCAACGTGCCGGCTGGGGCACGGATCTCGGCAGGGAAGTCGGGCAGGGTGGCGAGGTCGTTGCCCGCCAGGGCACTCACGGCAGTGAACTGATTGCCGGTGAGCTGCATTCCGTCGCCCGAATCCCCCGCCAGCCGGATCACCACATCGGTGATCTGCTCGCGTGGCTTGGTCTCGGCCGCCGTGGCCGATCCGGATGCGTCGTTACTCAACGCTTCACCCCTCTATTGGTGGCTTCGGCAGAACCGTACCAACCGTGAGGCGTTCAGGGGTAAGCGTGAACAGTGTTCATCCCAGCTCGAGGGCCCGGCGCCGACCTTCGAGCACAGCTTCGTGCACCGTTCGAGGTGCCACACAGTCACCCGCTGCCGCCATGTCATGGCCGAGGTGGCCGCTCAGGTCCACTTCGAGATCGGTCTGCGGAAGCCGCGCTCCGGCATCAACCACCACCCCGACTTCGAGGACCAGGTCGTCGCCACCGAAGCGGTCGCGAAGCACCGCCGTTCCATCCCCGAGCTCGCCCAGCGTGCGACGGCGGTGCATCTGCACGCCGGCCTGGGCCAGCCGGGCATTGGCCGGGCCCAGGTCACCTGAACGGGCCAGCTCATTGCCCACCGTGTAGTCGGGCGTGGCCAGGTGCACATCGCGCCCTATGGCTGCCAGCAGCTCCGCCACGGCGACTCCGGTCGGGCCGCCTATCGGGTCCCAGACGAGCACTGCCCCTTCGGGCAAGCCACGCGGGGCTGCCAGCGCGGAGGCTGCCGACACGACGTGGGCGCCTCGGGACGGATCCGCCGCGAGGTCGCCGTCACGACTGCCGACCGCGAGGATCACGTGGGGAACCTCGCCCGCTTCCGCAGAGGACACATCGTGGCGGGTACGGATGTCGACCCCGAGGCGACTGCACTCCGACTGCAGCCATCCTGCAAGCACGGCGAAGCGGCTGCGGCCGGGCTGTGCAGCCGTGACGGCAAGGTTGCCGCCCAGTTCGTCGCTGCGCTCCGCCAAGCGGACCCTGTGGCCGCGCAGGGCGGCAACGCGTGCAGCTTCCATGCCCGCCGGGCCACCCCCCACAACCAGCACGTCTACGGGGGCCAGGGCCGTACCGCGCACCGGCACGTCTTCGGTCTCGTGCCCGCTGGCCGGTTCGACCGTGCAGCTCACGATCGGGTTGCGGTTGTCCCTCACCGCACACATCTGGTTGCACAGCACACATGGTCTGACCTGCTGTGGCTCCTCATCGGCGAGCTTCGACACGAGGAGCGGGTCCGCGATCTGTGCCCGGGTCATCTCGACGGCGGCGACAGGCCCTGCGGCCACGGCGCTGGTGGCCATGGCCGGATCCACGATCGACCCCTGGGCCGCCACCGGCACGTCGCAGACCTCGGCCAGCGCGGCTGCCACCGAGTTCGCGAGCTCCAGGTTGAACCCCTCGGGGGTGTGACCGTCGGGACGCGTCGCCCCGGTGGAGAAGATCGAGCCCCTCACCACGGTGAGCATGTCGAACGCCGGGCGAGCCGGATCGCCGAGCAGGTCCACCGCGAGGGCGGGTGCGTCCTCGGGAGTGATTCCGGCCCAGGGCGCAAGCTCGTCACAAGAGAGACGCAGCGCAACGATGGCTTCGCTGCCGACGGCTGCGCGGACGTCTGCCAGCACCCGGTCCAGGAACAACGTGCGGTCGGCGCCCCATTCATCGTCGCGGGTGTTGGTCAGACCCGACAGGAACTGGCGGGCCAACGAGAACTGGCCGGCGTTGACCTCGACGCCGTCGCACCCGGCCTCCACAGCGGTGCGGGCGGCCTCGGCGAAGCCGGCGATCACGGCCTCGATGTCCGGGGCCTCCATCCACTTCGGCACCTCGCGGGTGTTGACCTCCGGTACGCGGCAAGGTGCCCACAGCTCGCTCTGGGACCAGTGCGAAGTGCCCTGTCCGCCGGCATGGCCGATCGCTGCCAGCACCAGCGATCCATGTGCCCCGCAAGCCTCGACGACCTCCGCCCAGCCGTCGCCGCATTCCGTGGCGAGCGGCGCCCGTTCGTAGGGCCAGTCCGAGTCGTGCACCGATGCTTCCTCGGTGACGATCACCCCGGCACCACCTGCCGCTCGGCGCTCGTAGTAGGCCGTGTGCCGCTCAGACAGCTTGCGGCCGCGGCCCAGATTGGTCTCGTGGGGGCCGAACACAACCCGGTTGGGCGCGGTGCGCGGACCGATCCTCAATTCTTCGAGCAACGATGGCTGCACAGCGGGCACGCCTCATGCTTGCTCGCAGGGCCCGCCCAACGGAAACCCGGGCGCGGATGTTCCCCGGCGATCCCTACGAAACGGTCGTGGGCACGATGCCCACGATCAGTGGCCCCCACACGGTGAGAAGCACGTTGGCAAGCGCGTAGGTAACGGTGAACGCCGCGACAGGTGTGGCATTTCCAGCCTTCTGGAGCAGAGCCGCAAACCCGGGATTGGCGCTGCGACCACCGGCGACACACGACAGCGAGTCGATCGGGTCCTTGATGCGCAACACGTAGTACGAGATCGGAAAGACGATGAGCATCGGCAGCATCGTGACGACGAGTCCCAGCAGGAACAGCTTCACGCCGTTGGCTTCCAGGCTCTCGATCGCCGACTTGCCGGCCGTGAGACCGACGACGCCCACGAACACGGCGAGCCCGAAATCGCGCAGGAAGTTGGTCGCGCCCACCGGCACGGCGGCAAATCTGGGCACCCTTGCGTGGAGCCACCCGAAGATGAGCCCCGACACCAGACAGCCGCCGCCGGTGCCGAGGGTGATGGGCACGTCCCCGATGGTCCAGGTGAGCAGCCCGATGGCGACACCCAGGGCCATGCCGAAGCCGAAGAACACGAAGTCGGTGATCTTCGCTGCGGAGACCCCGTATCCGAGCAGTGGCTCCACACGGTCGATGTCCGAGGGACGCCCCATGAGGGTGAGCTCGTCACCGCGCTGGAGCTCGACGTCGGGCAGCAGCGGCATCTCGTGGCCCATGCGCACGAGCTTCGAGGGGAGCACGCCATGGCGGACATCCACGTCGACGGTGGTGGCGAGGTCCTTGAGCGAACGATGCTCGACCTCCCCATTGGTGATGACCACGTCGCGCTGCTCCTCCACGATGTGGAAACCCAGCGGCGGCGGGATCTCCTCACCGAGGGTCGTCTCCAGACCCTCGAGCTGCGCCACGTAGCCAGTGACGGCCACCACGTCACCGGCCTCGAGCACGACGTCGGGTTCGCCCGAGCGCGTGCTGCCCTCGGACACGACAGCCTCGATGGCCACGTACGGGTCGCTCAGCTCGATGTCGCCGACCGTCATGCCATCGAGGTCCGCGCCGACGCCCACCCTGAAGAAGCGTGTGCGCAGCGGCTCGACGGCATCCACCTCACCCGGTTCGAGGATGATCTCGCCGCCCGACATCCGCTCGGCCTTCGCCTTGGCCTCCTTGCGGATGTTCCAGCGCCGCCAGAGCGGAAACAGCCAGGTCACGGCGATGATCGGGCCTATCTGACCGAAGATGTATGTGATCGCGTAGCCGACCGCCACGTTGGTCTGCATCTGCTTCTTGTCGTCGGCACTCACGCCGTCGAGTTCTTCGATCGACTCGTCCGCGGTGCCGATGATCGCCGACTGTGTGAGCCCGCCCGCGCCGAGGCCGGCTGCCGTTCCCTTGTCGAGGTCGAACGCGAACGCGCAGGCGAGGACCACTCCGAGACCGACGATGGCCATCAGCGCCGCCGATGCCAGCTGGTTGATCGTGCGGCGGTTCAGCGACGCCACGAACTGCGGGCCGCCCTGGAAACCGACCGCGTAGATGAACAACGCGAAGAAGGCCGTCTTGAGGTCATCGCTGAGCGAGATGCCGAACTGGCCGATCGCCACGGCGACTATGAGGGTGCCGGCGATGCCACCGAGCTTGAAGGTGGAGATGCGCAGCTTGCCGAGGATGTGGCCGAGCCCGACGGCCAGGAACAGCGCCAGCAGAGGTGCCGTGTCGAAGACGTCCTCGATCCAGTCGATCACGCCCGAGACCTCACCGATCGCCCTCGTACTCTGAGTGGTAGTCCTCGAGCAGCCCGGAGATCGCCTCGCCGATGCGCACGTAGTCCTCGCTTCGAAGGTTGGCGAGCGACACCCGCACCGACATGTCCGGTGCTTCGAAACCGCCACCGTCCATCAGCACGACCTCGCGCTCCTGGGCCAGACGCCACACGAAGTCGATCGGCTCGTGCGCAGTGGTGAGCCATTCGCGGAAACCCGCGCCGTGGCGATCCTCGGCAAGCTGCGGAACATCGATGATCGTGTAGTAGCTGGTGTCCCACTGGCTCGTCGAGTGCTCCACACCCATCGCTGCATAGAGCTTGTCGATGCGGGCGCGCACGATCGCCTGTGCCTGTTGCTGGTAGTTGCGTCCGCCCTCGGTGAGCGCATGCAGCGAGAACAGGGTCATCATCACCTGTTGGGGCGTGGACAGCCCGGCTGTGTGGTTGAGCGCCACCGTGCGACTGTCGGCGGTGAGCCGGTCGATCATGCGGGCAGCGGCAGGGTCGAGGAAGACCGTCGAGTAGCGCTGTGCCAGCTCGTCGCGGTCGGATCGCGGGAGGTCGGCCAGCAGCCGGTCGAGAACGTTGTCCTCGTGCAGCCCGATGGCGCCGAGGCGCCAGCCCGTGGCACCGAAGAACTTGGACCACGAGTACACGAGCACGGTGTTGTGCGGCGCCGCCGCGGCGAGTGAACGGAAGTCGTCGACGAACGTCCCGTACACGTCGTCGGTCAGCAGGATCAGGTCGCCACGCCGGTCCTGCACCAGCTCGCCGATGGCAGCCAGCGTGTCGGCGTGCATCGCCCGCGAGGCGGGGTTCGACGGGTTGACCACGAAGAACGCCTTCACGTCCGGGTCCGCAAGCTTCTCGAGTTCGTCGGCCGAGTACCTCCAGTCGTCCGACTCGCTCTGCTCCACTTCCAGGATGACGAGCTCGTAGTCGTTCAGTTCCGGGATCTCGAGGTAGGGAGTGAAGATCGGCGTGCCGAGTGCGATCTTGTCGCCCTTGTGCAGCAACCGGTTCTCCGCGAGGGAGTTGAACACGTAGGTCATCGCTGCCGTGCCGCCTTCGGTGGCGAACAGCTCGAAGTTGCCGGTCGGCCATGAGCCGCCCGCAAGTACGAGAGCCAGGTAGGCGTCGACCACCTTCTCGCACTGCGTGAGCATCCTCACGGGAACCGGATAGTGGTCACCCAGGATGGCGTCACAGAGTTCGACCACGAAGTCGTCGGCGTCGATCCCCAGGGTGCTGCCGACCCAGTCGAGCGAGCGGCCGAGCAACGCTGCGCCCTGCGCGCCGTCGGCCTCCAGATGGGCCCGAAGTCGGCTGGCGATGCCGTCGCGCTGCGGTGTGCCCCCGAATCCGTCGCGGATCGGGTTGCGCTCCGACTCGTCGAGGGCGAACTGCATCAGCTCCGCATACGCCCGTCTCGGCTCCGTGGCCACCCAGTTGGGGTTGCCCCGCCCGGCATTGAGCATGAGCGCTTCGTCCGCCGAGCCGGCCAACGCCTGCAGCTCATTCTTGAGCTCGAACGGGCTCAGTGCCTCGTAGCGCTTCTCTTCCTCACGATGGGACACCCGGTCAGTCTAACGGTGAGGTCTCTGGTTGGGTTGCTAATCGACGCATCGCGGCCAACCCGGGTCAGCCGCGCTTGCGGGCCAGCATCAACCCGTCACCGATGTTGACCAGCAGGGAGTCGACGCGCTCATCCGCTGCGACCATGTCGTTGAACTGCCGAATGGCAACGGTGGAGGAGTCATCGACCGATTCATCGAGCACTGCGCCCGCCCACAGGGTGTTGTCGGCCACGATGAGGCCACCGGGCGCCACGCGACCCAGCAGCTCCTCGTAGTACGCGCAGTAGTTCTCCTTGTCGGCGTCGATGAATGCGAAGTCGATCGGATCGTCATGGGGAAGGGCCTGCAGTGTCTCCAGCGCAGGGGCAATGGTCACCTCGATGCGGTCCGCCACCCCGGCCTCCTGCCAGAACGGCCGGCCGATGTGCACGAAGTCGGCGTCTATGTCGAGGCAGTGCAACTTGCCGCCGGGTGCCAGGCCTTCCGCGATGCAGAGTGCCGAGTAGCCGGTGAACGTGCCGACCTCGACGGCGTTGCTAACGCCCATCGATCTCGCGGTGAACGTGAGCCACGGGCCCTGCTCGGCGGCTATCTGCATCATGGAGAGGTCGCCCATCTCCTGCGCCGTACGCTCCATGAGGCGGCGGTGCACGTCGCTGCGAGGCGGATCGCTGTGCGCCAGCATGTACTCGCGCAACTCGTCGGTCATCGTGATGCCCTTGCCGGCCATGGGCGCCCCCGTTTCGAGCAGTTGGTGGGGACGGTACATGGCGCGGCACCACGTGGCTCCGCAAGCGGCAATGATGAGGTGATGCACGCGAGTGAAGCACGGGACCTGTGGCACCTCATCGAGACGGTGCATGCGGTCACATACTTCGCGCCCCACTGCCGCGAGGCCAACGCCGAGATGGGCTTCAGGGGTTTCTGGATGGGCTACTTCGGCACTCGGGCGGCCCCCATGGGCGCCGTGGGCCCGGGCGTGGTCGAGTCGACCTTCGGTGGGTTCGAGACCGAGATGGTCCTGAAGGCACTGCCCGACGCGTGGGGGTTCGTGGAACCCGAGACTGCAGTCGAAGGTCGGGCACGAGCTGCTGCCCAGGCGATCCGCGAGGCCATGCCCGACTGTGACGACCACGTGTCGAGCCTGCTGGGTACGCTCGACCGGGCCGTCGAGTCAGCGGATGCGACGGGCCGCCCGCTGTTCGCCGCCAACCGCGATGTGATGCCATTCGAGGATCTGGTCGAAGACCTGTGGCAGATGTGCACGTCGCTGCGCGAGCACCGCGGCGGCGGGCATGTAGCGGTACTCACAGCTGACGGCTTCAGCGGCTGCGAGGCCCACGTCCTGGCCGCAGCAGCCTCCGGCACGGATCCCGCTGTGTTGCGGGACAACCGGGGGTGGAGCGAGGCGGACTGGACCGAGGCAACGACGACACTGCGGGTCGCCGGGATCCTCGAAGCGGCCGACGACGCACTCACAGAGCGAGGCCGCAAGCTGCACGAGGGCATCGAGAGCCGTACCGATGACCTTGCCGCACCCCCGTTCGCGGCAATCGGCGAGTCGGGCCGTGCCCACCTTCGCGACGGCCTGATCCCGCTCGCCGCATCGGTCGTGGAGGCCGGCTGGATTCCGTTTCCCAACCCCATTGGCCTGCCGGAGGTCGTCTGATGATCAAGCCGTCGCACGTGGGTCTGTGCACACCCGACCTCGAGGCCACCATGCGGTTCTTCACCGAGGGTCTCGGCTTCGACGCCACGGACCGATTCGACATCGACTCCGAGTCGGTGCCCGACATCGCGGCCGCGCTGGAGGTGATACCTGATGACGGGGCGCCGCTGGTGGTGCACTCCCAGGTGGTGCAGCATGGGGACTTCGCGGTCGAGCTGCTCGGCTACGACTCCCCCACGCCCAGCGGCACACCGGCGACCAGCCGGGCCACGATCGGGCTGACACACCTGGCGCTCTGGGTGGACGACCTCGACGGCGCCGTGGACCGGGCAGTGGCTGCGGGCGGCAGCGTGATCGAGTCGACGCGGACCAATCCGGGTGTGAATCTGGTATTCCTCTCGGACCCGGCCGGGGTACGCATCGAGTTGATGGAACTGCCCGGCTGACACGACCGACCGGCCCGACCGGGCCGGCGGATGGAGCCGACAAGGGAGTCGCCATGGCACGGCCAATGGACCGCAATGAGCTCTCGGCCCCGGGCGACTGGTACGTCGACACGAACTGCATCAACTGCGATGCGGCACGCCATGTGGCCCCGGGCCTCGTGGGAACCGACGACGACGGCAAGTCCGTCTTCCTTCGTCAGCCGGAGACGCCCGAGGACCTCGATGCTGCTTGGCGTGCACTTCTCGTGTGCCCCACCCGTTCGGTCGGCAACGAGACGCTGAAGCGCCCATATCCGAAGGCCTTTCCCCAGGACCTCGGCGATGGCGTGTACCGGCTGGGCCACAACGCCCGTTCCTCGTTCGGGGCGCACAGCTACCTGGTCGCGCGCGACGCAGGCAACGTGATGGTCGACTCACCGCGCTGGACCCGCGAGGTGGTCGGCCCGGTCGAGGAGATGGGTGGGATCGACCACATCCTGCTGTCACACCGTGACGACGTGGCCGACTACGCCCGCTATGCCGATCGCTTCGGCGCGCAAGTCTGGGTCCACGAGGCGGACTCATCGGCTGCACCGGATGCCAACCACATGATCGACGGCACCGACGAAGTGCGGGTCCGCGACGACATCGTGGCGTTCCCGGTGCCGGGACACACCGAGGGTTCGGTGCTGTTCCTGGTGGACGACCATCTGCTGTTCTCAGGTGACTCGCTGGCCTGGAGCCCGCGCAGCGAACACCTCACCGCGTTCCGCAACGCCTGCTGGTTCTCCTGGGACGCCCAGCGTGATTCGCTGCGCCGCTTTGCAGAGTCGGGGCACCGTTTCGACCGTCTGTTCTGTGGGCACGGCTGGAGCCACGACCTCGACGCCGACGCGTTCCACACATCGTTGCTGGAGCTGACCGACCGGATGTGATCAGCCACCGGGTTCGTAACGGACGTGCTCGGGGAGGTCGAGGGGGCCATCGCAGCCCTCGTTGATGGCGGCGCGGACCGCGAAGAAGTCGGCCACGCCGGCGACGTCGTGCACCCGCACGATGTCGCCCGGCTCGAAGTCGATCGCTGCGAGCGCCCCGAGGGTGCCCGGACCGCGTTGTGAGGGCGTGCGCTCCCGCAACGCCCCGATGAAGTCCTTCTTCGACACGGCCCAGAGGAACCGGCCGCCACCGACTGCCGCGCGGATCTCGGAGCCCCGGTGCAGGATCTCGATGGTCTGGTCGGGTGACTTGCCCAGGTCGGGGCCTGGATCGACCACGACCGTGGAACGATCCACACCCGCCGCCTGGAGCACGGCGATGCGCTCGTTGATGAACCCGACGCCATCGGCAACCGGGTCGTCCACGAGTTGGTCGCGGGTCATGCGCACCTTGGGCACGGCGCGGCTATAGGCGAGCACCAGGTCCACGCCGGAACCGGCCACCACCCCTGCCAGATCCTCGTGGAGCAGTCCCGATGGGTCATTCACGAGGCCCGCTCCCGCAGCAATCGCCTCTGTGGCGACACCTGCGCGGTAGGTGTCGATCGAAACGGTCGTGTCGGGGCAGGCCGCGTGCACCGCCTCGATGACTGGCAGCACGCGGGCGAGTTCCTCCTGCACGCTGATCTCGCCCTGGTCCGTCCGCAGCGACTGGCCGCCGCAGTCGAGGATCGACGCACCGCTGTCCACCATCTGCGCGGCCAGTTCCGCCGCGCCTGCCGCGTCGACCCCGCCGAGCAGCGAGTCGACCGACGCGTTGACGACACCCATGATGAGGGGCGTCACCGAGGCACTCACTCGCTTGTCGGCCCGGAGAACCGGGGCTCGCGCTTCTCGCGGTGCGACGCCACGCCTTCCGCCACGTCGGGGCCGCCGAACCCGTAGAACTCCAGGCCCCACGATGCATCGAAGATCGAACTGTGGTCTCGGTACCAGTTGTTGAGCGAATGCTTCGTCCAGCGGATCGCCGACTGCGAGCCGCCGGCCAGGCTCTCTGCGACGGAATGGGCCTTGTCCTGCACCTCGTCGTCATCCACACACAGGCTGACGAGGCCGATGCGCTCGGCCTCCTCGCCGGTCAGCGCGTCGCAGGTGAGCAGGTAGTACTTGGCCTTGGCCATGCCGCACATCATCGGCCAACAGATCGCGGCATGGTCACCGGCCGCCACGCCGAGGCGGGTGTGGCCGTCGATTATCCTCGCCGAGCGGCCTGCCACGGAAACATCGGCCAGCACCGCCGCCACGAGCCCGGCGCCAACGGCGGGGCCGTGGATTGCCGACACGATCGGCTTGGAGCAGTTGATCACGTTGAATACGAGATCGCGGGCCTCTCGCAGCACGAGCGTGCGGGCTTCGTAATCGTCGATCATGTCCTCGACGAGGTCGAAGCTGCCGCCGGCCGACAGACCCTTGCCTGCGCCCCTGAGCACCGCCACCCGCGTGTCGGGGTCGCGGTCCACTGCCAGCCACACATCGGCGAGCTCGCGGTGCACGGCGCGATCCACAGAGTTGAGGCCCGGCGCGTCAAGGGTGATGCGCAGCACCCCGTCTGACGGTCGGTCGAGTGTGAGGCCCGGAAAGGCGGCGTAACGGTCGTCACTCATCGGGCAATCATGCCCGAGCAAGTCAGGCGGCGACGCCCACGAAGGTGCCGGGCGAGGTGTTGAAGCCCGGGAACACGCCGCTCAGGTCGCCTGAACCGAGGCGGCTGGCGAGCAGTTCCGACATCACTGTGCGCTGGTCGACGGTCACGGCCAGGTCGCCGCGGTCTAGAGCATCCTCGGCCACCGTCGGCCATGGCCCCTTGACGCCGGGGCTGACACCACCACCCACCACGACCATCGGGCCGCCGTAGCCGTGGTCCGCGCCGCCCGAATCGTTCTCCCCCACCCGGCGGCCGAACTCGGTCATGGTCGCCACCGTCACCCTGCTGCCCAGTCCGGCAGCGTCGAGGCGGTCGAAGAAGGCACCCAGGGCGGAGTCCAGCACGTTGATGTGTCCGCGGGTGCGGCTGTTGGGGTCGGTCGCGGAGCCGATGTTGTCGTGGTGGTCCCACCCGCCCAGGTCCACCGTGGCCATCTGCACAGGCAGGCCCGCCTCGAGCAGGCGGGCAATGGTGAACAGCAGCCTCGCCACCGAGGAACCGGGCCAACCGTCGGGCGGAGAGACCTCACCCGCCAGCAGTGGTTCGATCTCATCGAGGGCCCCAAGGGTCACCCCCGCCCACATGGCGAGGTCTCCGCCCGCCCGCTCGGCGGAGTAGCCCGCAGCGATCGCCTCTCGGGCCCAGGCCGGCTCCGGCCCCCACGACAGGAGGCCCAGCCTGTCGATCGACGGAGCCGAGATCGCCCCGTAGCCCCGCATCGATGGCGGGATACCCGTGCCCGCGCTGAACGCCCGCAGCGGGTGGTCAGATGAAGCGGTCCCCGCGAGGTAGCGGCCGATCCAGCCACCGCTGACCGAACGGCGATCCTCGGGTCGGCCCGCCTCGATGCCGTCCTGGCAGTCGAAGTGTGAACGGGAGTGGTCGGGCGAACCGGCCGCGGGTACCACTGCCACGCGCCCGGCGTCGAAGAACTCCGACAGCCGGGCCGCCCCGGGGTTCCAGCCGAAGTTGGAGTCGGCACCGGGTCCGGCCAGCGCCAACGCGGCTGTGTCGGACACCGCGACCGTCGGACGCGCATCGTGGTACGCCGCCTCCCCCACCGGCGGGAACAGCGACAGCCCGTCGCAACCGCCGCGCATGAACATCACGACGAGCGTGTTCCCGTTGTACGGAGTGGCTCCCGCCAGTGAGGGGGCAGCGATCAGGGGGACCGTCGTGGCGCCTGCAGCGGCGCCGACCATGAAGTTGCGTCGAGTGGTCATGATCGTTGGAACCCCGCTGTCTGCAAGAGGACCGCTACGACCGCCTTTGCGGCGTGGTGGTCCCAGCTCCTGAACACCGTTGTCTCGGTCACACCGTGGTGGGAAAGCACCGAGGCCCGTACCTCTGGTGGCCACGGTTCGCCGGCTATTCGTTCCGCGAGGGCGTCGAGCCATTCACCCCAACGTCGGTTGGGCGCCCAGTCCATCGTGGCAGCGGCGTCGAAGTGCATCCCGGCGATCGTGTCGTAGGCGAGCCAGACCGCCAGGTTCCAACGTGACACGAGTGCGCCGACCGACAGCCAGAAGCCGTTGGCATCCGGATACCCATTCGGTGCAGGCCAGGCGTGGTTTGCGTTGCCGAGCTGCTCGAGGTTGCTCCAGTTGGCCCACAGGAAGTTGTCGGGCTTGCTCGGGATCTGCCATTGGATCCCGAGGGCCCTCACCATCTGGGTGACGAGAGATTGGGGGCGGCGCACCTTCGCGCCCGCGGCCGAGGCGAATTCTGCCGACAGCACCAACGCCCTCACCGTGGCGGCAATGTCGGTGCCGGAGGACTGCCACGCCTGCACCGCTGAGTCGACCACCGCCGAGTGCGGCGAGATGTCGTCGCGGATCAGGCGGCGGGCAAGCTTGTGGCACACCCGGCGCGCGGTGACCGGGTGGTGTGCCAGGTGGTTGAGGAACGCCCGGCCCGCTGCCTCTCCGGTGAGGCCTCCCGGCGCCCAGCCGAGCACCTGACGGGTGGGGGTCATCGGCCCCATGTCGTGCCGGTCGGGGCGGAACACGAAACCGCCGACGGAGCCATCGGTCGACCACCCGGTGAGCAGGTGGGCCACCGCCACGACGTCGTCCTCGTTGTAGCCGCCTTCGGAGCCGACCGTGTGCAGTTCCATGAGCTCACGCGCGTAGTTCTCGTTGGGTACGCGCCCCCTGTCGGCCCGGGAACTGGCCTGGTCGAGGTAGTGCAACATCGCCGGATGGGCCGCAACGGCCGGAAGCATGTCCGAGAACCGACCGAGGGCGTGGGGCCGGATCACGTGCCGGTCGTACTCGCCCATGTGGTACCTGGAAGTGCTGTGGTGGATGTCGACGTTGAAGTGGTCGAACCAGAAGTCGACCAGCACCTCGTGCAGCTGCCTGTTGGAGTAGCAGCGGCGGATCGTCTCGTGCGCCGCCAGCTCCTGTGCGACCTTCCATGGCTGGTCCGCCTTGAGGGCTGGCGCAGTCATGTCGGGCCGCGGCCAGGCGGTGAGCATCGGCGCCACATGGGAGTCATCGATCGAGCGCCAGGCGAGTTGCTCGTCCAGCCAGGCTGCGAGGCCCAGTTGCTCGATCCCTGTGGCAAGCGCCGGCGTTGCACCCCAGGTCAGCCGACGGGCCACGTGCATGCCGGTCGCGCTCGACCATGTGGGAGGCTGGCTCGGCCCCGTCGGAGCCGGTGCCGGAACCGGGGCGGGTGGGCTCTCGGGCGCCGGCACACAGGCCGCGGCGACCGCACCTGCGCCCAACACCGGCCCCCATCGCATGAGTGAGCGCCGCGACGGCACCCGCGCAGTGTCGCGGTCGAGGACGGCCAGGTCCCCCGCTTCGTGTTCCCCTGATCCAGACACGCCCTACCCCAGACGTCGAGCCCGTCCCCAGCAGACGAGCTGAACCACTCCATCGTCAATCAGGGCGCGCGAACTTGAGCGGCAGATCAGACTTGCGGCCCATCAGCGACGACGGACCGGTGTGGGCACCGCAACGCCCGGACGCGAATGGTCCTGGCCGCTGCGCGGTGCACCGCCGGAGCCCGACGCGAGCGAGGCCAGCTTCTCGTCCGCGGCACCGTGCACGCACTCGGGGTCAGGGTCGTCGAGGTCGAGTCCGACGAAGAACTTGGAGGCCATGCAGCCTCCCTGGCAGGCGTCGTAGCTGCCGCAGCTCACACAGGCGCCGGGGTTGTCGGGCTCGCGAAGTGTGGTGAACAAGTCGCTGCTGCGCCAGACCTTCGTGAATCCGCCCTCGTCGCGTACGTTGCCGGCGAGGAACTCGTCGTGGATCACGAACGGACAGGCGTACACGTCGCCGACCGGGTCGATCAGGCACACCACCCGCCCGGCGCCGCAGAGGTTGAGCCCCGGCAGCGATTCACCGAGCGCCGACAGGTGGAAGAAGGAGTCTCCGGTGAGCACGTCGGGTCGGTCCAGCAGCCAGTGGTAGAGCTGGCGTTGTTGGGCCTGGGTGGGATGCAGCTCGTCCCACGAGTCGGCTCCGCGACCCGACGGACGCAATCTGGTGACGCGGAGTTGCGCGCCGTGGTCATCCGCTATCGCCTTGAAGGCGTCCAGCTGGTCGATGTTGTGGCGGGTCGCCACGATGCTCACCTTGAATGGCCCGAAGTCCGCCCCGGCGAGCCGGCCCATCGCGTCGAGCGCTGCTGCGAACGAGCCCTCGCCCCGAACCGAATCGTTGACGACGGCATCTGCCCCGTCGATCGAGACCTGGATGTCGAGGTAGTCCATCTCGGCGAAACGCCGGGCAGCCTCGCCATCGATGTACGTGCCGTTCGTGGAGAACTTCACTCCGACATCGTGGGCGACCGCGTAGTCGAGGATGTCCAGGAAGTCGGGGCGCAGCATGGGCTCACCGCCACCGAGGTTCACGTAGAACACCTTCAGTGCCTGCAGCTCGTCGATGACCGCGAAGCACTCCTCGGTGCTGAGCTCGCGTGGGTCACGCCGACCCGACGAGCTGAGGCAGTGCACGCAGGCCAGGTTGCATGCCCACGTGAGCTCCCACGTGAGGCAGATCGGCGCGGCGAGGCCTTCCTTGAAGTGCTCCACCAGCGGTCGGGTGGCAGTGGGCGGCTGCGCCACAATCAGCTCAGGTGGTGCGGACACGTACCATCTCCGACGCTTCGAGCGTTTCCAGTGCGGCAACGAACGACGGCCAGCGGCTCTCGTCGACCCCGGCTGCTACGAGTGCTTCGGCGAGCGTCGACTCGCTGTCGAGCAGTTCGAGCACGCGCAGCAGGTCGGGGTGCTTCACGAAGCTGAGCTTGCGGTTGCCGAAGTGGTAGGCGAGCGCCCCGAAGTCCTCGGGCCGCAGGCTCACCTGTGAGTCGAGGCGGTACGGGGCGTCGAGGTCCACGGCGGTCGAATCGGAGCTCAGTAGACCCCGCACATGCCGTCGATCGAGACCTCTTCGACCAGGAGTTCCTCGGTCACCATGGACTCGTCTTCGACGGTGCGCTCTTCGTCGGCCTTGCCGGTCGCGGTGTCGTCACCAATGGCGGCAGTGGGGTCGCGGTCGACCGCGGCGGTGTTGTGCAGGTTCATGTCCACGATCCTACGGCGACAGGCCCGCTGGGCGCGCCATCGCCCGAACTGCGATGCTGTGGCCTGACTCACCCGGGGGAACTTGCCATGTCATCCGCGCCAAGCGCACCAGAGGACCACTACACACTGATCTCTGCCGACTGCCATGCCGGCGGCAACCACGAGCAGTACCGCGAGTACCTCGACCCCGAGTGGCGCCAGGCCTTCGATGACTGGCGAGGCGACTACAGGAATCCGTTCTCGGACCTGGGCGACGAACGCAAGCTCCGCAACTGGGATGACGAACTGCGAATCCGCCAACAGGAGGCCGATGGGGTGGTCGGCGAGGTGGTGTTCCCAAATACGGTGCCGCCGTTCTTCCCGAGCTTCGTGCTGTTCGCCGGACCGCCAAAGCCCGAGGACTACGACCAGCGCCGCGCCGGGGTCCAGGCCCACAACCGCTGGATGGTCGACTGGTGTGCCCGCTACCCGGACCAGCGCGCCGGGATCGGGCAGATCTTCTGCAACGACGTCGACGACGCAATCGAGGACGCCCGCTGGATCGCAGAGGCCGGCCTGCGCGGCGGCGTGCTGCTGCCCAACGTCCCGCCGGACTGCACGTGGGTCAAGCCGCTGCACGACCCTTGCTATGAACCGCTGTGGTCGGAGCTCGAAGAGCTCGGTCTGCCGGTGAACGTGCACGGTGGCACCGGCCTGCCCAACTACGGCCGCTACCCCCACTCGATGGTTCTGTACCTCACCGAAGTGCAGTTCTACGCCCAGCGACCGTTCGCACACTTGCTGCTCTCAGGCGTGTTCGAACGGCATCCGAACCTGAAGTTCGTGATGACCGAGTCGGGCGCCGAATGGCTGCCGCCGATGCTCGAGCGCCTCGACGCGACACTCGAGACGATCCGCAGCACCGGCGCCACGGGTGAGCTGCGCTTCCCGCCGGAAGCGGTACTGCCGCGCTCGGCTTCGGACTACGTCGCGCAGAATGTCTGGCTCGGTGTGTCCATGCCCGGCCCGGCCGACCTCGAGGCGCGCAAGGTGCTCGGCGAAGGCCGCTGGATGTGGGGATCCGACTACCCCCACGACGAGGGCACGGCGCCGTTCAGCCGGCAAGGGCTGCGGGCGATGATGCACGACATGGACCCGGGTGAGGTGCACAAGCTCGTCGCGGTCAACGCAGCCGAGCTCTACGGGTTCGACCTCGACGCCCTGGCGCCCCTGGCCGCGAAGATCGGCCCCACTGTCGCCGAGATCCGCGAACCGCTGGGCGACCTGCCCGCTGACGCCAACGACGCCCTGCGCAAGGCAGCCCGGGAGCCCTCCGCCGTCTCCGGCTGAACGACAAGGCCCGACCGCGGCCTGAGACCCACGCCACACCAGCCGGCTTACATCGACCTCGACAGGTGTTGTAGAACTTGGGCGACCGCACGCCGTGCGGCCAGCAGTTCCAAGGGGGAATCCATGCCGACCAAGACCCGAGCAGCCGTCCTGTGGGGCCACCAGCAGGACTGGAAGGTCGAGGACATGACGATCGACGATCCGGGCCCGGGCGAGGTCCTGATCGACACCGCCTATGCCGGCATGTGCCACTCGGACGAGCACGTCGTCACCGGAGACATGCCGGTGCCCTTCTGGCCGTTCATCGGTGGCCACGAGGGATCCGGCATCGTGAAGCAGGTCGGCGAGGGTGTCACCGCGGTCGCTCCCGGCGATCACGTGTCGATGTCGTTCATCCCTGCATGTGGCCGCTGCAAGTGGTGCTCGACCGGCCAGCAGAACATCTGCGACGAGGGCGCCAAGCTGTTCGACCTGCAGATGATGACCCGCACCGAGGGCTCGAGCTCCCACAAGATCGGCGAGCACGAGGCCGCCCGCTTCGCGCAGCTCGGCACTTTCTCGGAGAACCTGCTGCTGTCGGAGACCTCCGTTGTGAAGGTGGAGCCCGACCTGCCCCTCGAGGTCGTGGCACTCGTGAGCTGCGGCGTCGCCACCGGCGTCGGCTCCGCCGTGCACAGAGCCGAGGTGAAGCCCGGCGACAACGTGGCGGTGATCGGAATCGGCGGCGTCGGCATCAACGCGGTTCAGGGCGCGGCAATCTCCGGTGCCAAGCGTGTCATCGCCATCGACCCGGTGGAGTTCAAGCGCGAGAAGGCAATGGAGATGGGCGCCACCCACACGTACTCCTCGATCGACGAGGCCCTCATCGCCGTGCCCGACCTCACCTGGGGCGACATGTGCGACTCCGCCATCCTCACGCCCGGCGTGGTCACGGGCGAGATGGTCGAGCCGGCGATGAACCTCGTGTCCAAGGGCGGCACGCTCGTCATCACCGCACTTGCCGGGATGATGGAGAGCGACGTGTCGCTCAACCTGTTCATGCTCGCCATGATGAACAAGTCCATCAAGGGCACCGTGTTCGGCTCCGGCAACCCCCGCGCCGACATCCCCCAGCTGCTCTCGATGTACCGCGAGGGAGTGCTCAAGCTCGATGAGCTGATCACCAACCGCTACAAGCTCGACGATGTCAACCAGGGCTACCAGGACCTGCGAGACGGCAAGAACATCCGTGGCGTCCTCGAGTTCTGACGCTGCCGCTCCCGACCCGGTAGATCCAACCGAACCGGCCTTCGGGCCGGAACTGCTGAGCCGCCTCACGACAGAAGTCGTGGGGCGGCGCCGCGAACTGGAGTCCGTGGTCGCCGCGCTGGCGGCAGGCCGCCACCTACTGCTCGAAGGGCCGCCGGGCACCGGCAAGTCGACAGTGCTGCGTGCGATCGCAGCTGAAGCACGCATCGGCTTCGAATTCGTTGAGGGAAACGCCGAGCTCACGCCTGCCCGGCTGGTCGGCACATTCGACCCGGCGGCGGTCCTCAGCGAGGGATACGTGCCCGATGTGTTCGTCGACGGCCCCCTCATCTCGGCGCTGCGCGACGGTTCGCTGCTGTATGTCGAGGAGATCAACCGGGTGCCCGAGGAGACCCTCAACGTGCTCATCACGGTGATGAGCGAGGGCGAACTGCACGTGCCGCGCCTCGGCCGCGTCTGCGCGGCGCCGGGGTTCCGGCTGGTTGCCGCGATGAACCCGTTCGACGCAGTGGGCACCGCCCGCATCGCCTCTGCCGTGTACGACAGGTGCTGCCGCCTGGCGATGGACTACCAGTCAGGCGACGAGGAGCGCGAGATCGTCGCCTCGGCCCTGCCCGCCGGCTCGCCCGTGGCCGATGCCCAACTCGCTGCGACCGTTGCGATGGTGCGCGACAGCCGCGAGCACCCCGACGTGCGCACGGGATCCTCGGTACGCGGCGCCATCGACCACGCACTGTTGAGCACCGAGCTCGCGACACTGCGCGGCTCCACGGCCGATGACGCGACGGTGACCCTGGATGCGGCACTCCTGGCCCTGTCGGGGCGGCTGCGGATCCGCGAGGGGTGCAACCGCTCAGCGGAGGAGATCGTCGAGGAGTTGTGGCAGCTTCACTTCGCCCCCGCGGAGGCCGGGAACGGCCCGCCGGAGGATCCGGGAAAAGCCTGACCCCGCCTGCTGGCGGGCCCGGCATGGCCGCCGACGACGAGCTGGAAGAGGCCGAAGCCGCCCGTGATGCAGTGGCCGAGGCCGGTCGACGCACAGCCTCGCGGCGCGAGCTGTCGCGCCACGAGAGCTTCGAGGAGGTGAGCCCCGAGGTGGGCATTCTCGACGAGGACGCATTCGACGAAGCCTTCGACGAGGACCCCGACGAAGCACTCGCGATGCTGGCTGACCTTGTCGGGGCCACCGACCGGCGGCTCGCCGACCTGGCCCGACAGCTAGCGGCGCGGATCATGGTCACGTTCGCCCGCGCCGGATCGCCCCGTCGCGGAATCGGTCGGCTGCGCTCGGCACCTCTTGTGGCCAACGAGGGGGACCTCGACCTCGACCGGTCGATGGACGCGCTCGCAGCAGCGCGCTTCGGTGCTGCAGCCGACCCGAACGACCTGCGGGTCACCACATGGGACCGGCCGGCGACCGCTGTTTGCCTGCTGGTCGACCGGTCGGGCTCGATGGCCGGCGACCGGCTCGCCGCTGCCGCAGTGGCTGCGGCATCGGTCGCCTACAGAGCGCCACAGGACTGCTCAGTGGTGTGCTTCAGCGACCGGTCCATCGTGGTCAAGGCACAGGACGAGACACGCGCCGTGGAAGAGGTCGTGTCAGACGTGCTGACCCTGAGGGGATTCGGCATCACCGACGTCGGCCTGGCCTTGCGAACCGCGGCCCGTCAGTTGGGGCGTTCCACTGCGGGGCGGCGCGTGGCTGTGCTGCTGTCCGACTGCAGGGCCACCACCGGGGGCGATCCGCTCCCCCATGCCGCCGGTATCGACGAGCTCGTGGTGATCGCCCCCGAGGGCGACTCAGCCGATGCCGAGGCGCTGGCCAACTCGCTGAGGGTTCGGTGGACGACCCTGGCGGGACCGTCGGACGTGCCGGGGGCGTTCGAGCGCCTGCTTGGCCGCTGAACACCCCTGTTCAGCGCACGACCAAGGCAGCCAGGGCCGTGTCCAGCACGTCGAGGTCGCCGTCTGTGCTGGCCTGGCCGGCGAACACCACGGCAGCATCCGGGTTCTGGTTGGTGGCGGCCACCAGGGCGACGCCGACCACGCCACCACCGCAGTCGAGAACCGCAGCAGGCCCGGAGAGCACGGAGTCCTCGTAGTCCTCCCGGTTCTGCTCAGCACAACCCGATCCCTCGACGAGGGCATCCAGTGCACCCGTCAGCGTTGCCACGTCGGGTGTGACCCCGTCCACGGCGATGATCTGGACACCCGGTCCGGCGTTGCCGTTGAAGGCGTCTATGGAAGGAGCCGCGACCACCGTCGGCTGGGCGGTTCCAAGCTCCAGCAGGTCCTGGGGGGAGGTGCTGATCTCCCACTCACCAGGGATCCTCGTGGCGATTCGGTCGGTGTCGTCCACGATCTCGACGAAGGCATCGGCGGGGAGCACATCGCTGCCGCCGGTGTTCTGGACCTGGTCACCGAGTTCGGCGGCGAAGGACTGGGCCGTGGTGAGCTCCTCGCCGTTGATCTCGCCCTCGAGGATCTCCTCGGTGTCGAAGCGCAGCACCCGCATCGAGACCACGTCCCCTTCCGATGAGGAGCGAAGCACGTCGCAGTACTCCTCCATGGTGCCGCTGGCGAGCGCCACACCGTTGAGGTTGGTGATGATGTCACCGGGCTGCACACCGGCCTTCTTGGCGGGGCCACCTGCGTCGACTGCGTTGACCCACACGCCCGCGATTCCGCTCTCCTCGTCGAGGACCGCGGTGCCGTTCACTCCGATGGAGAGCTCGTCTCCCTCCTTGAGCGTCTCGACCACGTCGCCGGCCAGATCGGCGTTGATCGCGTAGAACTGTTGGGTGGTGGTCTCGGCGTTGGAGAAGCTCGAGTAGTTGACGCCGACGACCATGCCGTTGTCGTCCACCAGCGGCCCACCCGAGTTGCCGGGCTGGATGTTGGCGTCGTGCTCGATCACGCTCGCGACCGAGGCCCAGCTGGACTCGCCGTCCGCGCTGGCCTTCGAAACAACTCCCTTGGTGGCGGTGTACTCGGGATCACCCAGCGGGAAGCCGAGCGCGTACACGTCGAGAGGAGGCTCGGGTGCCGTGTCGGAGATCTGCAGGTATGGCCAGGGGCCCTCGTCGTCCAGCTTGATGACCGCCAGGTCGTTGCACTCCGACACGCCCAGCACCTCGGCGGCGATATCGGTCTTCTCGCCGCCCACGTGCACCTTGAGCGAACCGGCTCCGGTGACCACGTGGTTGTTGGTGACGATGATCCCCGACGGGTCGATGATGAACCCCGATCCGGTGCCACCTCCCGAAACGACACCGACCTCGGGGTCACGGAACTCGCCCGCCGCTTCGATCTGCACCACCGCGCCCTTGGCGTCCTCCACAGAGGACACCGCACCGGAACCGCCGTCACCTCCATCTCCGCCGTCGGACTCGCTGTCACTGGTGCATGCGGCACCCAGCAGGGCCAGGGTTGCGAAGAGCACTGCGAGCGTGCGGTACGTGCGGGACATGACGACTCCTTGTCCGCACCGGCGGGGAGGCAGGTGCGCTACTCCTGACTCCATTTTCTATCGCCTTGGTGGCGGAAACCGACGGACCGGGCCGATTGGCCGGTCCCGGACGCCGGCGGGCGTCCGAGCGACCAGCCGCGCACCAACCACAGGAAGCCGACCACGATTCCGATGCCAAGCGCGTCGATCAGCGCCGAAGCGAGCACGAAACTGAGTCCGCCGAGGTTGAACGGGCTCGCGCCACCGACAAGGACCGAGGTCACGAGCCCGACCATGAGGAGTGCGAACAGGATCAGCGCCCATGCGCTCCTCGGGTCCTCGTCCCCCTCGGTTGCCCTGTCCGCGCGGCCGAGCCGGGCCAGCGCGGCCACGGCGAACGCCGCCCAACCGAGGGACACGGCGTAGCCGGCAACGGCATCGCTCGGGCGGTGCCACCCTGTCGCAACGACTCCCGTCGCCTGGAAGGTGATCCACAACGCGCCGACCACACCAGCCACCTTGCGCCATCGGACGGGCACGACCAGGAGCACCGCGAGCGCCAAGGCCGTCGAGATGGTGGTGTGGCCCGACGGAAACGAGTTCCCGGATATCCCGGCACTCTCGTGGATCAACGCCGGGCGGTCGATCACGAGCTTCTTGAGAACCTCGGTGGTCACCGTTGCTGCACCCACCACACAAGCCGCAGCCACCACCAGCAGCGCCAGGCAACCGAGGGCCAGCGAGCTGTTGGTGATCAGGCCGAGGCTCGAGGCGTTGCGCGCGATTGCGGTCAGGTCCGTCACCCGACGCGATTCGAGCACCATGTCGTCCACCGACTGGCCCCATCCGGCCTCCACGAACACGGCCCACAGCAGCGCCAGCGCGACCGCAGAGCCGGCACTGGTCCAGGCCGCATTGCGCCCGAGGCGCCTCAGGTCACTCTCTGTTCCTGCCTCCACCGGCGCGCCACGGTAGCGCGAGGTCAGGCCACCGGACTGTTGCCGCGCCGGATCGCAGTATCGTGACCGGGCGATCAGGGACCGAACCCGGGGGGTTCAGACAATGGGTGACTACGGATTCTGGCGACTCGCCGAGCGCGAACCGGATACCACCGCGCTGATCATGCACGACGGCCGCAGCATGACCCGCGGCGAATTGCTGGCCCGCTCCAACCAGCTCGTGCACGGGCTGCGCACCCAGGGTGTGGAGGCCGGCGACTCGGTCGTGGTCGTACAGCCCAACGACATCCCCATGGTCGAGGTCTACCTCGCAGCAATGCAGGCCGGGGTCCGCATCACCCCGATCAACCACCACCTCGTCGGCCCCGAGATCGCCTACATCGTCGACGACACAGAGGCGAAGGTGGCAGTCGTGCATGAGCGCTTCGCCGACCCGGTCGACGTTGCACGCAAGGAATCATCGCTCGCAGACGACCGATGGTTCGCCGTCGGCGACATCGACGGGTTCAGGTCGTGGACTGAGCTGACCGAAGGCCAACCGACCGATGCACCGCAGGGCCGCACCGCCGGGCAGGCCACCCACTACACCTCTGGCACCACAGGCCGGCCCAAGGGTGTGCGCCGGGCGATGTTCGAGATCGACCCCAACGACATGGCCGAGATGATGACGGGCCTGCAGGGCATGTTCGGGATAGTGCCCGAGGACGGCAACGTGCACATCTGCGGCTCGCCGCTGTACCACACGGCTCCCCTCATGTGGTTCGGCAGCGCCTTGCACATGGGTCACCCCGCCATCCTCATGGACCGCTGGGACTCGGAACGATTCATGGAACTCGTCGACGAACACGCGGTGACGTGGTCACACATGGTTCCCGCCCAGTTCCACCGAATCCTGGGATCGATCCCTGCGGAGAATCGGGGGCGCTACGACGTCTCGAGCCTGCGGGCGATGGTTCATGCGGCTGCACCCTGCCCCGCAGACGTGAAGCGCCAGATGATCGACTGGTGGGGCGACGCGATCTGGGAGTACTACGCCGCGACCGAGGGGGGCGGCACCTCGATCTCGGCTGCAGAGTGGACGAAGAAGCCGGGTTCGGTGGGGTTGCCATGGCCGGGAGCAGAGATCCGCGTGCTCGACGACGACCACAACGACGTGCCCACCGGCGAGGAAGGAACCGTGTACATGAGCCTCGCCCTCGCCGACTTCGAGTACAAGGGCGACAGGGACAAGACCGAGTCCAACCGTGTGGACGGGTTCTTCACCGTGGGTGACTGGGGCCTGCTCGACGACGACGGCTACCTGTTCCTCAAGGACCGACGCAGTGACCTGATCCTGTCCGGCGGGGTCAACGTCTACCCCGCCGAGATCGAGGCTGCGCTCCTGGCGATCCCGACAGTTGGCGACGCCGCCGTGTTCGGCATCCCCAACGAGGAGTGGGGCCAGGAGATCAAGGCCGTCGTGCAGCCACGCGAGTTGTCGGTCCTGGGCAGCGACGCTGCGCGGGACGAACTGCGCTCCGGGATCATGGAAGCGCTCGCCGAGTCGCTGGCGAAATTCAAGCACCCGCGCTCGATCGACCTGACCGAGCAAATGCCGCGCGACCCGTCGGGCAAGCTGTTCAAGCGCAAACTGCGCGACCCGTACTGGGAGGGTCACGACGGCTGACCACGGTCCCCTCGACCGGGTCGGCCCGGTTCCGCTGTTCCTGGTCTCCGCCACGTCGCTGTACCTGGGCGCCTCGCTGGCGGTCAGCCTCTTCGACCACATCGAGCCCGGTGGCGTGGCGTGGTGGCGACTGGTCGGGGCATCACTGATCCTGCTTGCGGTCCGGCGGCCATGGCGACGCAGTTGGACCGGGCGGCGCCTCATCGACTCGGCGCTGTTCGGCATCGCGCTGGCGGCGATGAACACGCTGTTCTACATGTCGATCGGCGAACTTCCGCTCGGCACCGCGGTTGCGATCGAGTTCATCGGCCCGATCACCGTGGGGGCCATCGGTGCGCGCACCCGGCGTGCCTGGGTGTCGCTCACTCTCGGCGCTGCCGGCGTGATGCTGCTGGCCGGAATCCAGTTCTCGGGCTCGGCGGTCGGCGTGCTCTTCGCACTGGCCGCAGCGGCCTGTTGGGCGCTGTACATACCCCTGGGCGCCCGAGTGGCCCGCAACGGCGACGGTGTGGACGGACTGGCGGTCGGGACCGCCATCGGCACGGTGGTCCTGGCCCCCCTGCTGTGGGAGTGGTCGTCGGCCGCGTTGGACAACTGGTGGTGGCTGGCCAGCGCACTGGCGGTCGGCGTGCTGTCCAACGCGGTGCCCTACGGCCTCGACCAGATCGTGCTGAGGCGCGTGAGCACCCACCAGTTCGCCGTGCTGCTCGCGATCCTGCCAGCCGCGGCGACCGTCATCGGCGCGGTGGTGCTCGCACAGGCCCCGAGCGCAGCCGAGCTGGCCGGCATCGGCCTCGTCGTAGCCGCAGTGGCCATCAGGGAATGATGCCCTGGACCGCCCGGTTGGATGCTGCGATGAAAGTCAAGCGTCTCAACCATGCGGTGCTGCGGGTCAGCGATGTGCCCCGCGCACAGGAATTCTGGACCTCTGCGCTGGGCATGGTCGAGGCCGGCTAGCCGGCCTCGACACGACCGACCGCGTCGAACTCCGACGGGTCGGGATCCGAAGCCAGGAACGTCTCCAGCATCTCCGTCGCAACCGTCGGCGAGGTGAGTCGCAGGCCGATGGCGAGCACGTTCGCATCGTTCCAGCGGCGGGACCCGGCAGCGGTATCGGCGTCCGTGCACAGCGCTGCGCGCACTCCCGGCACCTTGTTGGCAGCAATCGACACGCCGGTGCCTGTCCAGCAACAAACAACGCCGAAGTCCGCCGAACCCCCGGCCACGGCCTGACCGACCGCCCGCCCCACCTCGGGCCACTCCGGGGTGCCGTCAAGCACATCCACCACGTGGCCGTTGTCGCGCAGCCAGGCAACCGAAGCCTCGCTCGTCGTCGTCATCTCGTCGGTTCCGAATGCAATGCGCATGGAACGAAGGGTACGCGGCCCCGCCAAGTGAGAGACTCGCTGCTGCCACAAGGAACACACCGTCCTCTGACACCCGAGGGAATGCCATGAGCGTTGACACCGAACCGCCCCAGCCCCAGCCGGCCGCGGGCCACGACATGTCGCCCCACACACTCGACACGACAACCGTCGCCGCCAACCAGGCTGTCGATCCGGGCCAGGGATTGACCAAGCAGGAGGCCGCCCTGCGCCTCGGCCGGGTCGGCCCCAACGAGATCCCCAAGCAGCCACCACCCAGCTTCTGGGAGGTGGTGCTCAAGGCACTGCGCGACCCGATGAACATGATGCTGGTCGCGGTTGCCGTTGCCAGCATCCTCATCGGCCAGGTGTCCACCGGGATACTCGTGGCGGTACTCGTGACCCTCAACGTGGTCATGGCGGCCAACCAGGAGCTCAAGGCGAAGGCCACCGTGAACGCCCTGGAGGACATGCAGGTGCCAAGCGCCCGCGTGCTTCGCGGCGGATCACTTGTCGAGGTGCCTGCGCGGGACCTCGTTCCCGGCGACATCGTGAACGTGGAGGCCGGCGACCTGGTGCCCGCGGATGGCCGGATCATCGCGTCGGCCACCCTCGAGGTGCAGGAGGCGGCGCTGACCGGCGAGAGCGCTCCCGTGGCCAAGGACGTGGAGACGCTGTCGGCAGACGTCGCCCTGGGTGACCGCACCAACATGCTGTTCCAGAACACGGCCATCAGCCGTGGCACCGCCACGATCATCGTGACGGGCACCGGTGCCGACACCGAGATGGGCCACATCGCCGGGATGCTGTCCGACGTCGAAGTCGGTCTCTCACCGCTGCAGACGGAACTGAACAACCTCACCAAGTGGATAGGCCTCGTGGCATGGGGTGCCGTCGCCGTGATCGTGATCATCGGCCTGTTCAGGGGCCTGGAACTGGAGGACCTGATCCTGCTCGCGATCGTGGTCGCCATTTCGGCGATCCCGAGCGGCATGCCCACCTTCGTGCAGTTGATGCTGTCCTCCGGCGCGCGACGGCTCGCCGAGTCCAAGGCCGTGGTCAAGAACCTCACCGATGTGGAGACTCTCGGATCCACCTCCGCCATCAACAGCGACAAGACCGGCACACTTACGCTCAACCAGATGACCGCCAGGCGGATGCTCACCGATGGCCGCTGGTACAGCATCGAGGGAGGCGGCTATGAGAAGTCGGGGGCGATCCTGGCTGCGGCCGGCGACGAGGCCCACGATTTCGAGAACCTCGGGCTCGGCCTGTGCCTGTGCAGTGACGCAACGGTGTCCGACGCCGGCGAGGTGATCGGTGACCCGACCGAGGCGGCGCTGGTGGTGCTGGCCGCCAAGGCGGGAGTGGACGCAGAGATCACCAGGCGGGAGCATCCGCGCATCGCGGAGGTGCCGTTCGACTCTGCCTACAAGTTCATGGCCACCTTCCACGAGAACCCGCTGGAGGAGGGTGATTCCGTGCTGGAACTGGTCAAGGGTGCACCCGATGTGGTGCTCGCACGGTGCTCCGAGGTGTTGTGGCGCGATGAGATCGTGCCGATCGAGCAGGTCCGCGACGAGCTCCTGGCAGCCAATCAGGAGCTTTCCGAGAAGGGGCTGCGGGTGCTGTCGTTCGCTGTGCGGAAGTTCGAACACGATCCGACCACGGGCGACGTCGATCCGATGGACCTGGTCGCCGACCTCGTGTTCGTGTCGCTCGTGGGCATCATCGATCCGCTGCGCCCATCGGCCAAGCACGCAGTCGAGGTCGCGCATCGTGCGGGCATTGAGGTCCGCATGATCACCGGCGACCACGCCGTGACTGCCCAGGCAATAGCGGCCGACCTGGGCCTCGGCGAGGGAGTCACCACCGGCCCCGAGTTCCAGAAGATGACCGACGCAGAGCTGACCGCAGCCGTGCCGCACCTGCACGTGTTCGGGCGCGTGGCCCCGAGGGACAAGCTCCGGCTCGTGGCGAGCATGCAGGAGAGCGGCGAAGTGGTCGCCATGACCGGAGATGCAGTCAACGACGCCGCGGCACTCAAGAAGGCCGACATCGGCGTGGCCATGGGAAGCGGAAGCGAGGTCACGAAGCAGGCCGCGCGCATGATCCTCACCGACGACAACTTCTCGACACTGGTGAAGGCCGTGCGGCTGGGCCGTGACATCTACGAGAAGATCTCGACCTACCTGCGCTACCAGCTCACCGGCCTCTTCGGTGTGCTGTTGCTGATGCTCATAGCCACTGCGTTCAACATCAACAGTGGTGTCGCCCTCACGCCCGGGATGCTGCTGTACATCAGCCTGATCGTGGCGGTGTGGGCGGTGCTGGCGATCATGACCGACGTGGAGGATCCGTCATTGATGGACCAGTTGCCCCGCGACCCGACGGCGCTCATCTTCAACCGCCACACCGGGTTGCGGTGGTTTGCGATCGGCCTGGTGACCGCCCTTGCGTGTGTGGTGCCGCTCGTGTGGGGTCCCGACGAGCCGAAGGTCGACGCCCCCTCGATCGCGATGACGATGGCGTTCGCCGTTGCAGCGCTCGCCGGAGTGCCGCTGGCCCTGGTGCAGCGGCGTGATCCCACACCGGTGTGGACGGGGCCGTTCTGGCCCTACGTCGGGTGGCTCGGCATCTCCGCTGCTCTCACCTGGCTGGCCGTCGAGCTGCCGCTGCTGCAGCGGTGGCTCGACACGACGACCCTCACCGGCATGCAGTGGCTCGCTGTGATCGGCCTCACGCTGGCGTCGTCGGTGATCGCCGAGGCCGACAAGGCCCTCCGCCGACACCGATCCTGACGCCACCCACCGGAGCACCACTCGCGGGTGCGAACAGTCAGGAGTAGTGGTCGGGGATGAAGTTGAACTCGACGTCGGCGGGTAGCTCGTAGTCGCTGTCGCGGGACCTTGGTGGCAACTCGACCGGAGGGCCGGTCAGGTCTTCATAGGGAATCTGGTCGAGCAGGTGGCGGATCACGTTGAGCCGTGCGTTGCGCTTGGTGTTGGCATCGACCACATGCCATGGCGCCCACTCCGTGTCGGTGTGGCGCAGCATGTTGTCGCGCGCCTTCGAGTAGTCCACCCACTTGTCCCAGGACGCCACGTCCATCGGCGACAGCTTCCAGACCTTGCGGGGATCGTCGATGCGGCTACGGAACCGGCGCTCCTGTTCCTCGTCGTTGATGTGGAGCCAGTACTTGATGAGGATGATGCCGTCGTCCACCATGGCGTGCTCGAAGCCGGGGCAGATGGTGAGGAACCTCTCGTACTCCTCATCGGTGCAGAAGCCCATCACCCGCTCGACGCCGAGACGGTTGTACCAACTCCGGTCGAACAGGACCATCTCCCCCGCCGCCGGCATGTGTGCCATGTAGCGCTGAAGGTAGAACTCCGTCTTCTCGCGCTCCGTCGGTGCCGGGAGTGCGACCGTGCGGAACACCCTTGGGCTGGTGCGGTTGGTGATCCGCTTGATCGTGCCGCCCTTGCCGGCGGAGTCGCGTCCCTCGAACACGACCACGATCCTCAGGCCCTCGGCCTTGATCCACTCCTGGAGCTTCACCAGCTCGACCTCGAGCCTCTCCAGTTCCTTCTCGTATGCCTTGCGCTTCAGCTTCGGCATGGCTTACCTCGCCTTTCGTGCCAGGGAGCTGTCTACTTCATTGCTGCCGCCTCGCGACGCCGGTGGTCCAGGAACTGTGCTGCGCCACACGGCCGACCTACGTAGGGTGCGGGCCATGAAGGGCATCATCCTCCCCGAGCGAACCGAGGACTTCACGGCAGATCCAGTCGAGCTGTTCTTCGACCTCGCCTACGTGTTCGCGTTCTCACAGATCGTTTCCACGCTCATCAACGACCCGACATGGAGCGGTGTGGGCGAGGCGGCGCTTGTGTTCGCGCTGCTGTGGCTGCCTTGGCAGCAGCTCACCTGGGCGGCCAATGCCGTGTCCGGCAACGGACGCCGGGTCAGACTCATCTTCCTGGCGGCCACGGTCGCCAGCGTGCCGATGGCCGCCGCAACCTCCGATGCGCTGGGCGACAGCGGCACGGTGTTCGCAGTCTCGCTCGCAGCGATCATGTGCCTCGGCTTTGCCATCCAGTCCCTCGTGACCGGGATGACCGCAGAGCATCGCTCCTCCGCGGTGGCCTGGATACTGCCCAACGTCGCCGCGATCGTCGTACTGGTCGTGGGCTCCACCTTCGACGGCAACGCCCGGCTCACGCTCTGGCTGGTCGCGGCGCTGATCGTGCTCGGTGCGATGGTCCTTGCCGGCCGGGGCCAGTGGCTCGTACGCGTCGGCCACATGGCCGAACGCCACGGACTGATCGTGATCATCGCCCTGGGCGAGGTGATCGTGGCCATCGGGTTGCCGGTGCTCGCGAACCTCCAGGCCGGCGAGGGCCTGCCGGGCCCAACCCTGGCCGCACTGATCGCATCCGGCGTGTTCGCCTGCATGTTGTGGTGGGGCTATTTCGACCGGCCGAGTCCGGCCCTCGAGCACTACGGCGACGAACTGGAGGGCGACAACGCGCGTGGCCGCTGGGTGCGCGACGTCTACACCTGGGCGCACGCTCCGATCGTGGCGGGCATCATCGTGTCGGCCGCCGCACTCGAGGAGATGGCACTGCACCCGAGCGACCCGGTGCCGGCGAGCTTCAGGATGATGTTGCTGGGCGGGCTGGCGTTGTTCGCCCTCGGAATCTCCGCGGCAGTGTGGCGAACATTCCGGGCCGTTGCACGCGAGCGGGTCCTCAGCGCAGTGGCGATCGCCGCGCTTCTCGTGTTCGGCAGTTCGATCGACGCCGTGGTCCTGCTCATCGCCGTGGTCGCCATCATGGCGTTCACCCTCGTGGTGGAGCACCAGAGGATCGAGAAGTGACCGATCCACGGCGGGCCGACCGCCCGGGCTGATCCTCGAGGCGTTTCGTTGGTGCTGAATCACGCTGAGCGTGATTCAGCACCAACGAAACCACCGAGCTCCGGACTGGCCGGACGGGCTCAGTCGAAGAGCGGCGCGATGGCGTCGAGGGACTCCGGGTTGGCGAGGGCGGAGGTGTTGCGGACATCCCGACCGTTGACCCTGTCCGACACTGCCAGCTCCGCCAGCTTCCCCGAACGCGTTCGCGGCAGATCCTCCACCGCCAGCACCAACGCAGGCACGTGCCGCGGCGTGCATCCGGTGCGGATGCGGGTCTTGATGTCGGCGACCATCTCGTCGCCCAACTCGGCCCCCTCCACCAGACGCACCAACAACGAGATCTCCACGTCGCCGTCAACCTCCTTGCCGAACACCAGGGACTCCAGCACCTCTGGCACCTGCTCTACCTGGCGATAGATCTCCGCGGTTCCGATACGCACACCGCCCGGGTTCAGCGTGGTGTCCGAGCGGCCGTGGATGACCATGCCCCCGTGGTCGGTCCACGAGGCAAAGTCACCGTGGGCCCACACATCCGGGAACCGCTCGAAGTAGGCCGAGCGGTACCGCGGACCGAGCTCCCCCAGCGGGCCGTCGCCCCAGAAGCCCAGCGGAGTGGAGGGAAACGGCGCGGTGCAGACGAGTTCGCCCCGCTCCCCCGGCGGGACCGGCTTGCCGTCGACGTCCCACACGTCGACCGCCATGCCGAGCGCGGGAGCCTGGATCTCACCGGGGTAGACGGGCCGGGTCGGGTCACCGCCCACGAAGCACCCACACAGGTCGGTTCCTCCGGAGATCGAAGCCAGGTGGAGTCCTCCATCCGCGCAGCCTGGAGCGACTGCGTCGTAGATCCATGCGAACATTTCCGGCGACAGGGGCGACCCGGTAGACGCGATGGTGCGCAGCGCGGAGAGGTCGACGGCCTCGGCGGGCACATAGCCGGCCTTGGCCACTGCGTCGATGTACTTGGCCGACACGCCGAGGAAGGTGAGTGCCTCCGACTCGGCCAGCTCCCACAGCCGGGCGGGGCCGGGATGGAACGGGTTGCCCTCGAACAGGACCGCTGTCGCGCCGGAGGCAGGCACCGAAGCGAGCCAGTTCCACATCATCCAGCCACAGGTCGTGAAGTAGCAGACGCGGTCGCCAGGGCCGATGTCGCTGTGCAGTTGGTGCTCCTTGAGGTGCTGCAACAACACCCCACCGGTGCGGTGCACGATGCACTTCGGCACGCCCGTGGTGCCGGAACTGAAGAGCACGTACCACGGGTGGTCAAAGGGCAGATCGGCAAACTCGGGGGCTGTGCCCTCGTGGGGTGCCACCCATGCACCGAAGTCGACCGGAGTGCCGAACTCCTGGAGCGCGGACAGGTCCGGTGCCGGGTCGAGGAAGCCGAGCACGACCGTACGCCTCAGGCTGGGCAGGCCTGCCATGATCTCGGCCAGCTGCGGCCGGCGGTCGAAGTGCTTGGCGCCGTACGTGTAGCCGTCGGCGGCAACCAGCACGGTCGGCTCGATCTGGGTGAACCGGTCGAGCACCCCGTCGACGCCGAAGTCGGGAGACGTGGAGCTGAACACGGCGCCGATCGAGGCCGCTGCGAGCATGACCAGCATCGCCACGTCGGTGTTGGGAAGCCACACGGCCACCCTGTCTCCCGGTCCGACGCCCTCGGCTCGCAGCGCTGCCGCGATCGCGCCCACTTCTGCGGTCGCCTCGGCACGGCTGAGCTCGCGGCGCCGGCCCCGCTCATCGAGCGACACCAGCATCACCGAGTCGGGGTCGACCACCGAAGCACCGGCCGCACCCTCGAGGATCAGGCGGGCCACGTTCAGGCGCTCCTCGGGAAACCATGAGGTCGCGAACGCGCCGCTCCCACCCACCGTCAATGCCGGTCCGCGGCGCTGGACCGAGGACACCAGGCCATCGAACAGACGGCCCCAGAACTCCTCCGGTGACTCGACCGACCACCGGTGCAGCGACGCGGGGTCATCCAGGTCGTGGCGGAGTTCGGCCGCGGCGGACCGGCGGAACCTGTCCATCGCCGTCGCGGCGGTGCGCTCCGCAGACGGGGTCCACAGTGGGTCGAGCTTCGATTCGGGCATCGCCGGAAGTCTGGCCGAACGCGCAGTTGCCGACAATCCGCCTGCGTCGGGGCCCGCGACCCCGCCGTGCGGGTTCCGCTGGACGCGACCCCACCGACATGGGCGACAATGGCCTCATGGAACGCCTCACAGGCATGGACGCCGCCTTCTTGTACCTGGAGACCCACGAGGCGCACATGCACGTCGCCATGACGGGCATCTACGACGTGTCCACAATGCAGGGCGGCTACAGCTTCGGCGCGATCAAGGAACACATCCGCCAGCGGCTGCACCTCGTGCCCCCGTTCCGGCGGCGGCTCGTGCAGGTGCCGTTCCAGTTCCACCACCCCGTCTGGGTCGAGGACCCCAACTTCAATCTCGACTACCACGTTCGCCGCATCGGATGCCCCTCACCTGGCGGTCGACGGGAGCTGGGCGAGGTCGCGGCCCAGATCGCCTCGATCCCCCTCGACCGCAACCGCCCCCTGTGGGAGGCCTGGGTCATCGAGGGCCTGAAGCAGGACAGGGTCGGCTTCGTGGTCAAGGTGCACCACGCAGCGATCGACGGAGCATCCGGCGCCGAGATCATGACCGAGCTCTACGACCTCTCCCCCGACGGCCGCGACGACATCGAGCCGGTCCCAGAAGTCGAGCCCGAGCACATCCCGACCGACCAGGAGCTGCTCACATACGCCGCCATCTCGAAGATCCGCAGGCTCGGCGACTCGTTCGGGTTGGCCAAGCGCACTATCAGCGGCATCTCGGAGCTGATCACCGCAGCCCGCGACCCGGAGGCCAACCACGGTGCCGTGCCGCTCGGGGCGCCGCGTGCGCCCTGGAACCACACGATCGGACCACACCGCACCGTGTCGTTCGCTCGGCTGCCCCTGGACCAGGCCAAGGCGGTCAAGGACGCGCTCGGCGTGAAGATGAACGACGTCATCCTGGCGGTGTGCGCCGGCACGTTGCGCAACTACCTGACAGCACGCGGAGAGCTGCCGGACGAACCACTGGTCGCAACATGCCCCGTGTCGGTTCGCGTGGATGACGAACGAGGCGCGCTGGGCAACAAGGTCTCCGCGATGTTCGCCGGCCTGCCGACCAACATCGACGACCCGGCCGAGAGGCTGGCCGCGATCGCGGAATCCACACATGGCGCCAAACAGGACCACGACATGGTCGGAGCCCGCACGCTCACCGACTGGGCCGAGTGGTCGGCGCCACGCACGTTCGGACTCGCCTCGAGGCTGTACGGCTCGATGCACCTGGCGGACTCGATCGCGCCGGTGCAGAACCTGGTGATCTCCAACGTGCCCGGTCCGCCGTTCCCGCTCTACCTGGCGGGAGCGGAACTGGTGGCCGCCTACCCGATGGGGCCGATCATGGACGGGGCCGGGCTCAACATCACCGTGCTGTCCTACCGCGACCACATCGACATCGGCTTCATGGCCGACCGCGACCTCGTGCCCGACGTATGGGACGTGGCAGCTGCGGTCGATCCCGCGTTCGAGGAGATCCTGGCGCTGGCCGAGCAGAAGGACCCGACAGTCACGAAGACCGCCGCACCGGTCACGGCAACGTCCAAGGCGGCCAGGAAGGCGAAGCGTTCGAGCGGCAAGAAGGCCGGCACGAAGGCTGGCGGATCCAAGGGCAACGGCTCGAAGGGCAATGGCTCAAAGGGCAATCGCTCGAAAGGAGATGGCTCGAAAGGCAACCGCTCGAAAGGCAACGGCTCAAAGGGCGATCGCTCGAAAGGCGACGGCTCGAAGGTAAAGAGCGCCTCCAAGGCCGAAGCGGCCAAGTCGAAGGGAGCGGGCAAGTCGAGAGCCAAGTCCGGTTCGAAGTCGAAGAAGCCGCCCAAGGACACCCCAACCGAGATCGACATTCGCGCCGCGGCGGGCGTCGTCGGCGACAGCACCTCCCCCCGCAGCTGAATCCGCCTCGGGCCCGAGGCGGCCGGCACGAGATGAACGCGAACTGCAACCTGTTCTAGTTTGTCCCCGTGGCATACAACTTCGCTGACCTCTTCGAGCACACGGCCGACGCAGTCCCCGAGCGCGCCGCCCTCATCTACGACGGCACGGCGTGGTCGTTCTCCGAACTCGACGCCCGCGCAAACCGGATAGGCCACTGGCTCGCCGACCATGGCGTGTCCCCCGGCGACCACGTCGGCATCTACGCCATGAATTCCGAACAGTGGATCTCGGCGATGCTGGGCACGCTGAAGGTGCGGGCGGTGCCGATCAACATCAACTACCGCTACGTCGAGGCGGAGCTCGCCTACCTGATCGACAACTCCGACTGCGTTGCCTGCGTGTTCGACGAGGAGTACGCCCCCAGGCTGGCGGCGGTGTCCGACGAGTCGCCCAGGCTCAAGACCTTCGTGCACATCGAGGACCCCGGGTCCGACACGCCCGAGCTGACCGAGTCGCTGGACAAGCTCGGCTCGGTGGCATTCGAGGACGCATGCGCCGAGGGATCGCCCGAGCGTGGTTTCCCGGAACGCTCCGGCGACGACATCTACATCATCTACACCGGCGGGACGACGGGAATGCCCAAGGGCGTCATGTGGCGCAGCGAGGACATCTTCTTCGCGCTCGGTCAGGGCATCGACGCCCTGACCAACGAGAAGGTCGCCTCCGAGTACTCGAGGGCCGAGGAGGCCGCTGCAAGCGAGTCGGGCCTCGTGTTCTGCGTGATCCCGCCGCTGATGCACGGCGCGGCGCAGATCGCCACGTTCAGCCAGTGGTTCATCGGCTCCACGATCGTGCTGCTGCGCAGGTTCGACGCCGAGACCGTGTGGGAGTCGGTGCACAACGACGGTCTCAACTCGATGATCATCACCGGCGACGCCATCGCCCGACCGATGATCGAGGCGCTCGACGCCAACCCGGGGCGCTGGAACACCGACAGCCTCATCTCACTGTCGAGCTCCGCAGCCCTGTTCAGCCAGTCGGTGAAGGACCGCTTCCTCGACTACTTCCCCAACCTGATCATCACGGACTCCATCGGCTCCACCGAGTCGGGCTTCCAGGGCATCACCTACGCAGCCAAGGGGGCGAAGATCGAGGGCGGCGGGCCCACCGTGGCTCCCGGCCGCGACGTAGCCATCCTGGATGACGACCTCGCGCTGATCCCCGAGGGCGACGACCGCATCGGACGCCTCGGCCGCCGGGGCAACCTGCCGCTCGGCTACTACAACGATCCGAAGAAGACCGCCGAGACCTTCGTGGAGGCCGCCGACGGCAACCGGTACGCGATCGCCGGCGACTTCGGCAAGTGGGCCGACGGCAACATCGTGATGCTCGGGCGCGGCACCGTGTCGATCAACTCCGGTGGCGAGAAGATCTTCCCCGAGGAAGTCGAGCAGGCCGTGAAGTCACACCCGGCTGTGTTCGACTGCCTGGTGGTCGGCGTGCCCGACGACCGTTGGGGCCAGCGCGTCGCTGCGATCGTTCAGTGGCGCGAGGGGGAGTCTGCCGACGTCGACTCGATCGGCGAACACGCCCGCACCCACGTAGCCGGCTACAAGGTGCCCCGCGAGCTGCACGAGGTCGACGAGATCCAGCGCTCACCCTCGGGCAAGCCTGACTACCCGTGGGCGAAGAAGCTGGCGGAGTCCGGCGACCACAAGGTCGGCTGAGGTCGGCTGACTCAGGCGAACGCGAACCACCCGGCCATCGCCACGATCAGCACCGCGCCTGCCATCCGGAGACGGATGGTGGCCCGCTCACTCAGCACCGCCCCAAGCCCCTGACCCAGGGCCAGGAACAGGAAGCTGACCGACATCGACGCCATGACCATTCCGAGCACCCACCCCGGAGTGCCCACGCCTTCGGCACCGCTGAGCACGATGGACGTGAACACCACGATCGTGATCGGGTTGAGTGCCGTGACGACGAAGAACCGAGCTGCCATCGACAGTTGACCGCGCAGCGCTGCCTCGGTGGGCAGGTCGCCACCCTTCATCGATACCGAACCGCGCTCGCCCGCAACACGCGCACGGGCCCCGGGAGGCTCGGCCTGGGCGCTTTCGGCGGGCGGGCCCTTCCTTGCCAGGTCAGCCGCGGCGTCACGCCACAGCCTCCAGGCCAGCACCCCGAGCACGCCGATGCCCGCGATGCGCATCAGCGGCTCCACCGGAGCCAGCACGCTTGCAGCGGCCGCGCCGGCCATGGCGGCAGCCGACGCGAACACGAGATCGACTGCGGACACTCCGAACGCTGCCGGCGCACCCGCGCGGACACCCTTGGTCATGCCCTGTTCGATGAGCAGAAGGGCGACCGGTCCGACCACGATCATCACGGGAATCCCCGTGGCCAGGCCCAGAAATACATGCGACATCTCCATATGGCCGAGTATGCCGATGTGGAGACCTTGTTTCAGAGGGTATTGTGAGTCATATGATCGACATCGCACTGGATTCCCCGGCCATGGATGATCTCGACCATGTGATCCTCGGTGAGCTCCGCTCCGAGGGGCGGCTCACGTGGCGCGATCTCGGTGAGCGCATCGGGTTGAGCGCCACGGCGACCGCCGATCGCGTCAGGCGTCTCGAGACCTCGGGCGTGATCCGCGGCTACAGCGCGGAGATCGACCTGGCGACGCTCGGTGTGGGGCTGCGCGCGATCACGGAGATCAGGCTCTCTCGTTCGGTCGACCCCGGACCATTCGAACGCATGCTGGCCGCGGCGCCAGAGGTGCAATCGGCCATGCACGTCACCGGCTCACACGACTACGTGCTCATGCTGGCATGCGCGGACGTACCCACCCTCGACCGACTGCTCATGCAGTGGCGTGACTCAGGTGGGGTCGAGGAGTCCCAGACGCGGATAATCCTGCGCGAGATCGACCTGACCGGCGACGAGCCGACCTGACCGACCGGCTCAGCCGCCTGCCGACTCGAGTTCCTCCTGGGCCTCGAGCCACTCGGCCATGAGAACCTCGGACTTCGCCTTCGCGTCGTCGTGCTCGTCGGACAACGCCCTCACCTTCTGGTGGTCGTCGTAGATGTCGGGGTCGGCCAGGGCCGTTCCGAGCCGCTCAACCTCGGCCTCGGCCTTGGTCACCTGGCGCTCCAGGCGCTGGACCCGCTTGCGCACCTCGCGCGTCTCAGCAGCCGAGCGCTCCCGTGCCCGGGCCTCCCGACGACGCACATCGGCACGGTTCTCCCGCCGAGCACCGCTCCCAGCGGACGAGCCGCCCGCGGGTCCGCCGGCCGTCGCCGGCGCAGCAGCAGCCGTGGTACCGCTGGGTGCGAGCAGTTCCTCGTCGACTCCGTCGTGCATCACCGCCCGGCCGTGCTTGACCACGACCAGGCCATCGGCGACCTCGCGGATCAGGTAGCGGTCATGGGTGACCAGCAGGATCGTGCCCGGGTACGCGATCAGGGCGTCCTCGAGCACGTCGCAACTCGGCAGGTCGAGGTGGTTGGTCGGCTCGTCGAGCACAAGCAGGTTCACGGGGTCGACCATGATGCGGGCAAGCGCCAACCTCGTGCGCTCGCCACCGGAGAGATCCCCGACCTTGCGGTCGACCGCTTCGCCTGAGAATCCGAAGCCACCGAGCACGGTGCGCAGGTTGCGGCCATGTTGCTCCCCCACCGTTGCGCGCAACTCCTCGAGCACCGTGCGGTCGAATCGAAGGCTGTCGACCTGATGCTGGGTGAAGTGGGCGACATCCACGTTGGCCCCGAGCCCGGCGGTGCCACCGTCCGGTGCCAGCTCGCCCAGGATCATGCGCAGCAGCGTTGTCTTGCCCGCACCGTTGGGCCCGATCAGGGCGAGCTTTCGTCCGCGCTCCACCACCATGTCCACACCGGACAGCACGGGCTGGCCATCGAAGCCCACAGTCGCGTCATCGACCTCGATGACAACCCGTGAACTGCGCTGCGGCTTGGGGAACGCGAAGTTGGCCGCCTGCTCGGCGCGATCCGGCACCTGGATCCGATCCAGCTTGTCGAGCATCTTCACGCGGCTCTGCACCTGGCGGGCCTTGCTCGCCTTGTAGCGAAACCGCTCGATGAAGCGCTCCACCTCGGCCACCTTGGCCTGCTGGCTGGCCTGGGCCGCCATCAGTCCGGCCAGACGCTCCTCGCGCTGAACGACGAACTCGGCAAAACCGCCCACGTACTCGAGCGCATGGCCGTTGGACACCTCTATGACCCGCTCCGCCACCGCATCGATGAAGTCGCGGTCGTGGGACACGAACAGGATCGCCCCCGGCCAATCAGCGAGGTAACGCGCGGGCCAAGCGACGGACTCCACGACGAGATGGTTGGTCGGCTCGTCGAGCACGAGGAGGTCAGGCGCCGACAGCATGAGGCGGGCCAGCGCCACGCGCATCCGCCAGCCGCCCGACAGATCGCGCACCGCGCGGTCCATGTCCGCGGAGGTGAACCCGAGGCCCGCCAGCACGCGCCTCGCCTCGGCCTCGAGTCCGTAGCCGCCCAAGGTCTCGAAACGATGCTGCGCTTCGCCGTACGCGGCGAGCGCCTGTTCATAGGCCTCGGCGTCCTCCTGGTCACCGCCGGGAGCCGTCGGTGCGACGTCGGCTGCCAATCGGGTCAGCTGTTCCTCCAGCTCGGTCACATGCGCGACCGCGCGCATGACCTCCTCGATCACCGTGCCGTCGACCTGCTCGGCCAACTCCTGGGGCAGGTAGCCGATCCGGGTGCCACGCGCCGCGTGCACCTCGCCCGCGTCGGCATCCTGGTCACCCACGATGATCTCGAGGATCGTGGTCTTGCCGACACCGTTGCCGCCCACGAGCGCGACGCGACGCCCGGGCATGAGCCGGAAGGTGACGTCTTCGAAGAGCGTCCGGCCGCCGTGTGACTTCGACAGGCCCGAAACAGTGATCACAGTGGGTCGAGGGTACTCAGGCTCCGGCCGTGCCCCGAATGCGCGCCCTCAGGGGTGCACCACTTCGGCGGGCCCGGCCTCGCGCCGGATACCCACCGTTGCGGCGGCGACGAGCACTGCGAGGGCACCCGCCATGCCGAGCAGCCCGAGCTGCTCGCCGTAGAAGGCCACCCCGATGGCCGCCGCCAGCACCGGCTCGATCATCGCCACCACGACGGCGCGTGCAGACCCGGTGCGGGTGATGCCGATTCCGAACAACAGGTAGGGCAGGTATGTGCACCCGAACCCGAGAAGGGCGAGCCATCCCAGCATCGCCGCAGTGGGCATCGCGATGCCCACCGCTGCTGCGAGCACGATTCCACCGGCCGGCAGCACCAGTGCGTACACCAACGTTGCACCCAACCGGTCGAACAGTCGCCGCCCGAGGATGTAGTAGCTCGAATAGCTGAGCCCCGACACGAGCCCCCACGTGACCGACACCGCGGTGACGTTCACCGTGCCGCCGGCAGACGCGACGAGAGCAACCACGCCCAACACCGACACGCCCGCCGCCACGATCAACGGCGGAGCGAGGCGCTCGCCGAGAAAGACCGCCGCCGCGAGAATCACCCAGATCGGCGCCGTGTAGAGCAGCACGTAGGCGAGCGAGATGCCGCCGGTGTCGACTGCCAGGGGCAACGACACGTAGAACACGACGACCCCGATGACGGCGAAACCGACAAGGGGCAACCATGCGGCCCT